>CAZDHQ010000803.1:0-2477 GCA_964505135.1 uncultured Ferruginibacter sp. | reverse complement strand
GATCTGGCGCTGCACAGCCGCAGGATGCATTAATAGTGAATGGGTAGTAGGTAGGCCCGGACTGCAAATTGATTGGCGTTTTGGTCTTTAAAAATTTATCCACCAAAAAAGCAGTTAAACCCGGTTTGATCATGTTAACAGGCAAAAACTCAATCTGGTAATCCTGAACTTTCAGGTTAGACATACGGTAAAATAAGGTATCATTTTTACCGTCTCCCACAGGCTGGCGGGCTTCTAACGAAAGATTGATGTTGTCTCTTATTAAACCCCAGTTTTCTGAAGTTGGGTTCAGCACTTTGCGTCCATCAGAATTGTCAACATTATTGGAAAATGACACATCAAATACAGCGATACAACCATCCAGTGTTTTATTACCGGCAGCGGCTGAATTGTTGATGTAGGTGTTTAACTGTAATGGCACTCCCAACGGTGTTGATGGAATTCCGGGATCAGTATACTGTGCGGTAGCAACTATGGATGCTGAGAAAAGCATTGCCGCTGAAAGCACAAGTGGTAAAGCTCTTTTTTGCAGTAAAGAAGCAGTGTAAGGCATACGTGTAGAATTACTCATATTATTTTAATTAAATGATGTTAAAGCATTCAACGGGGTACAAACTGGTAATTCTAACAGGATTGGATAAAAATGGAATGTATTATTCCAGCCTTTATGGGGCGATAAATGTACAACAAAAAATTATACCAAGGGAAACATCTGACGCATATCAGAAGAGGGAAAAAGGGGAAAAGAATATAGCCATTCGGCTGAAAGCTAAGCAGCAAAAGGCTTGCAGCGCCGGATAAAAAAAAGCAAGGTTCGGTAAATGAAACCTTGCTTAATTATTATTATCACAACCCAGATTCCATTTTAGAAACTGCGTTCTATAAACTGGATTGTTCCTGCATCCATTTTTCTCTTCCCCAGCCGGGTATCACGTGTTTTTCACTGTGATAGGATGAACGCACCAGCGGTCCGCTTTCTACATAATCAAAGCCCATGTTATAGCCAATGTCACGAAGTTCTTTAAACTCATCAGGATGCACAAAACTATCAACCGGTAAATGTTTTTTGCTTGGCTGCAGGTATTGGCCAATGGTAATTACATCCACATAGCTGTCCCTTAGGTCCTGCATGGTTTGAATCACTTCTTCCTTTGTTTCGCCAAGGCCCAGCATAATGCCGCTCTTGGTTCTCATGCCACCTTGTTTTAGCAGCCTGAGTGTTTCCATGCTGCGCCAGTACTTAGCCTGTATCCGCACCTGGCGGGTAAGCCTTTCCACTGTTTCTATATTATGGGATACTACTTCCGGTGCTGCATCTATTACCCTTTGCACACAGCTTTCTACTGCTCTAAAGTCAGGTATCAGCGTTTCCAGTGTAGTTTCAGGATTTAACGCTTTTACAGCTTTAATGGTATTGTGCCAGATAATACTTCCCTGGTCTTCCAGCTCATCCCTGTCTACTGAAGTAATTACGGCGTGTTTCACTTTCATTAAATGAATGGCTTCCGCTACACGCTGGGGTTCGTCCCAGTCAACCGCATCCGGCTTTCCGGTGGCCACCGCACAAAAGCCACAACTGCGGGTACAGATATTGCCTAATATCATAAAGGTGGCAGTACCTTCTCCCCAGCATTCGCCCATATTAGGACAGTTGCCGCTTTCGCAGATGGTATGCAGTTTATGCTTGTCTACAAGGCTACGTACATGTTTGTACTCTTCTCCAATGGGAAGTTTTACTCTCAGCCAATTGGGCTTTTTTGCTCTTTCTTCTGTGTTATTTATTACGGGTAACTCAGTCATCTCGTGAATCGTCAATCGTGAATGGTGAATATATCAACTTTGAATTACCAACTTACGTTTTCGACGTTGATAATTAATACTAAAAAAATTATACATCCTGCCTCAAACAACCTTAAACCTCAAACTTTCTTACTATCTCCTCCTGCCAAACAAAATAGAAACATAAACGTTCGCAAAAAACTTGTTCTGTTTCAAATTAATAAGCTGAGGGATTTTTTTTGTGTAATACTCGCCAGTAAGGCCCACTTCAATAGCGCTTACAGTTTCGTTATAGCGGCCATAGTCAAAACGCAGGGCTGCCTTTGCGTACAAACCCGGGGTCATCTTCATATCTCCCCAACCCTTTCCCAGTCCTGTAGATGACACGGATAATTCGGCCAGGCTTTGTGCAGAGGTAAATGTGGTACTGTCTGCACTATTGTATTTGATTGCCTTTCTTCCGCCTTTGGCTGTATCATTGATCTCCAAGTAATAGGGTCTTAAAAAGCCCAATGAAATACCACCACCAAAGTTGGCTGTAACTGCTACTCCATTTTTATTGGATTTATTTCCCAGCAACAACTGCTGCTGTACGCCCAGCTTTAGCGGATAAAAATAATTGATCTTTCCATAAATGAAAGGTGAAGCAGGGATATAAGGATTGGTTTCCTTATTTTCTTTAGGATGTTTTCTCTCCG
>CAZDHQ010000802.1:0-2479 GCA_964505135.1 uncultured Ferruginibacter sp. | reverse complement strand
GCCCAAAAGAACCGGGTTCTGTTTATAATACCATGATCGCACCCATCACGTCTTTTCCTATTGCAGGCGCCATCTGGTACCAGGGAGAAAGCAATTCAGGCAACGCATCTACTTATGCGCCTTTGCTAACAGGTATGGTAGATAGCTGGAGAGCAGGATGGAAAAAAGATTTTCCTTTTTACTTAGTACAAATTGCTCCTTTCACGTATGGTAAAGGATACGGAGCGGCATTGCTAAGAGCAGCGCAGCAAAAAGCGGCTACGCATCATCGTATGGGTATGGCAGTTATTTATGATTTGGTAGATGATACTACCAATATCCATCCAAAAAATAAAAAAGATGTGGGTGCAAGGTTGGCCAATATTGCATTGGCTGAAAACTACCAGCAGAGCGGCATCGAGTATCAATATCCTGAATATGATAACATGCAGGTAATAAAAAATAAAATCAGCATCAGTTTTAAAAACACCGATGCATTGCTGATGAAAGGAAAAATACCTGCAGCATTATTGATTGCCGGAGAAGATAAAATCTTTTATCCTGCAGAGGCGAAAATAGAAGGCAACAAATTAATTGTATGGAGTAAACAGGTAAAGCAACCTGCAGCAGTAAGGTATGTTTTCAGCAATGCAGGCATAGGTAATTTTTTTGGTAAAAATGGATTGCCGGTAATACCCTTTAGAACAGATGATTGGCCACTTGACTAAGGCATTTCAACTATTTAAATCATAAACATGAAAAAGGCTTTTTTGATAATGACACTGCTGGTTGGTAGTGTCATTTTTGTTGCTGCACAAACCGATGAACAGAAAGCAGCAGCACTGGTAAAGAAAATGACGCTGGAAGAAAAAGTAGGGCAGATGACCCAGGTAACCATTGCCGTTATTGCCAAGGGCGGATGGGCAGATACCGAAGGAAATATTGATCCTGCTGCATTAAAGAATGTGGTGGTGAATCATAATATTGGCTCTATCCTAAATGTAAACACACATGCATTTACGGTTGACAAATGGAATAGCATCATTACACAAATACAGGACGAAGCAAAAAATACCAGGTTGAAAATTCCTGTGATATACGGTTTGGATGGAATGCATGGACAGACCTACACACTCAACTCAACATTGTTTCCACAAAACATTGCCATCGCCGCCACCAGGAATGTAGCTTTTGCAACACAGGTGGCCAAGGTAACCGCCATGGAACAAAGAGCCTCCGGCATTCGCTGGAACTTTGCACCGGTGCTGGATATCGGCCGCCAGCCGCTTTGGAGTCGTTTCCCTGAAACCTATGGCGAAGATGTTTACATCGGCACTACCATGGGCGTTGCAGGTGTAAAAGCGTATGAAGAAGATGGATTGAAGAATCCAACTGCAGTAGCAAGTTGTTTAAAACATTACCTCGGTTATTCCGCTTCAAGAAATGGCAAAGACCGTACACCTATTTACATGCCTGAGATTGAAATGAGGGAATATTATTTACCACAGTTTAGAGAAGCCGTAAAAGCAGGCGCTTCATCAGTAATGGTAAACTCAAGTGAGATCAATGGAGAGCCGGTACATGCAAGCAAATATTTGCTCACTGATGTATTGAAAAAAGAATTGGGTTTTAAAGGAGTGGTGGTAACCGATTGGGAAGACATCATTCGCCTGCATACAAGACACAATGTAGCCGCTACACCAAGAGAGGCAGTAGTATTGGCCATTAACGCAGGCATTGATATGAGCATGGTGCCTTCTGATCTTTCTTTTTATGATTTATTATTAGAAGCTGCAAAGAAAGGTGAAGTGCCCATTAGCCGCATTGATGATGCAGTAAAAAGAATTTTAGTATTAAAGTTTAAAACTGGTTTGTTTGATAATCCCTACCCAGAGCCCGCTGCAAAATCCAATTTTGGTAAACCTGAGTATCAAACCATGGCGCTGGAAGCTGCAAGAGAAGCCATGACATTATTGAAAAACAAAAACAATACATTGCCGCTTTCAAAGAATGTCAAAGTGTTAGTGGCTGGTCCTTCTGCACAAAGTATTACAGCACTCAACGGTTGCTGGAGTTATGTATGGCAGGGCAATGTGGAGCAATGGTATCCTGCAGATAGTAAAACCATCTACCAGGCCATCGCAGAAAAAGTGGGAGAAAAAAATGCCATCACTACTACCATGAAAGGATTTAACAATCCTGCCAACTATGATATTGCTGCATTAAAAAGAGCCGCAGCCAATGTGGATGTAATAGTGATGTGTATTGGTGAAGATGCCTATGCAGAAAGTCCCGGCAACATCCGTGACCTGGCTTTGGCAGAAGAACAGCAGGAACTGGTAAAAGCTGCAGAGATGACGGGTAAGCCGGTGATACTGGTATTAACTGAAGGGAGACCAAGATTCATCACTAATATTGAACCACTGGCATCAGGTGTTCTAATGGCTTACTGGAGTGGAAAGAAAACTGCCGAAGCAGTAGCCGATGTATTGTTTGGTGA
>CAZDHQ010000801.1:0-2484 GCA_964505135.1 uncultured Ferruginibacter sp. | reverse complement strand
AGTTTTTGTAAGTTGGCCTTTAATTCAGGAAACCTGTCTGTATGCAAATATGTTAATGCCGATTTATCTTCTTCACCAGACCTTAGAAAAACCCAGTTGGTGGCATACATCTTAGATTCTATCAATACATCCTTGAAGTCTTCAATCTCTTTCAGCGAGGGTTCAATGATGCTGTTTATGTCAGTGGATAATTTGTTGTTTTTAGCAAGGGTTATAATACTAATAGCTGCATTTACAACGAATAATAATACCATCACAGAAAAGCTCAGGTATATCCTTTGTTTCAGGTTAAGCGAATTTTTAAAAGCCTGGTTCATGTCATTATCAGCAGTATACCTGTTGATGCATTTTACAAATGATTTATATCCGGTGCATCTAATCTGTCTTGCTGCCTAGCTGTTTTATTTGTTTGCTGCGTTATTTATTTGCTCTTTTCTATTCAAGTAATAACTGATACCATCAGCTGCGGATAAAATCCATTTCATATTATCACCGGCCATTAATCGCTTAGGTATTCACCTAAAGTGATATTGCTGCTGTTCCCTTTGCAATATTTCCAGGAACTAAGCGCCGGTATATATTGGTATTAAATAAATGATGTGGACGGCCTGACCAGCATCACAATAAAAGTACTGGCACATTGCCCCGGAAAAAATATCAGTCAGCTAAGTAAGAACTTAAAGAACCATATTTGGATATTGGATATCTACAAAGTTTGTTGGTTTGCAATTATTCCATCAGCCGAATAAAAAACTTGATAAACTGATATTGTTATATTTTAATGCAAATTTCTTTTTAAGATTGATCAGCCAGCATAGCGATACCTTTAGTACTATTGTAGATAAATTTCTACCCCGTTAGATAGAAATAGTTATCATCCATAAAATCAGTAGTTGCTGCTATTGAAACCGTACAACTTGTTTTTTAATATGATCAGCTGGTGTATTAATCAATTAGCTTGCGTAGTTCGGCTTGTATCATCGGCTCTAATTTCTTATACTCACAATCTACTGCATCAATAGCTATCTTCACACTTTCATTCACTTTGCCAATTCTTGCAATGGTTTCAATTTGCTGAAGCAGTACAAAAACGTTGTTGGCTTTTATAAGACCTGAGCTGCCTTTCAACTTATGTGCTACATTATAAAGTGTGTCTACAGCTCTTTCTTCAAAGGCTGCCTTCATTAGCTCAATTTCTTTGGGTGCATCTCTCAGGTAAATAGTAAGCACCTGCGCTACTTTGCTCTGGCCAAGCATTTTAGAAAGAGACGTTAGGTCTAGTAGCTGCTGTGCACCGGTAACGCCTGCAGCACTGCTGCCAACTACATTGTTCCTTCCTGCGGTTTGATTGTTTGCTACAAACATATTCCTGGATTTAGTTTTTTTAAAGCATAACTATGGCATTCAAGTCATGCTTTTTTCTATAACTGAATATCCAGTATTTTATTTGATGCGTTTGTAAATATAGAAATCCTACTACAGCAGCGCTGTTCCGTTTCACAGTGTATTTGTAGTATATTTTAAAGCTTAAGTGATGTAAATGAAATTCTACATCATAATGGACGAATACAGACAGGATATATCTCCACGCCTATGTACTTTGCATTTTTTATTCCAATAAATCTCTATACCTAACAAAAACCCCAGATGAACAGCCTTTCTATTCTAATAGTAGAAGATAATCCAGCTGATGCTTTTTTATTGGAGGACAACCTGCGTAGTACCAATCTATCCATAGAAAACATTACAGTAGCGGATACGCTTGCAAAAGCATCTGCTATTTTAAAAGAACGAAACTTTTCTTTGATTTTTCTTGATTTCTTTTTACCAGATAGCCAGGGTCTCTCGTCTTTTACTGCACTAAGTGAAATAAACTCTTCCATACCTATCATCATTTTGTCTGGCCTGTTAGACACACACATATCGATGAATGCAATATCGATGGGAGCACAGGATTTCCTGATAAAAGGAGAGTTTAATTTACAAACGCTTACCAAAGCCATAACCTACAGCATTGAGCGAAAGAAGAACCTTGAACTGATAAGGCAAAACAATGAGCGTTACGATTTAATTTCAAAAGCTACTAACGATATTATCTGGGATTGGAACTTAACGGAAAACAAAGTATCGTGGATGGGGCAGGGACTTCAGAATTACATTGCAGATACCAGCAATATACCTGATAATTTTTGGGCACGTTCACTACATCCTGATGAAAAGGCGGAAGTAATTTCCAGTGTAAAAGGAGCAATTGCAACCAATCAAAATACTTGGCAAAAAGATCATCGCTTTTTAAAAACGGATGGAACCTACGCATATATGAATGCCCGTGGGTACATAGCAAAAGATGCGGCAGGTGTACCAATACGCATGATTGGTTCCATGCAGGATATTACAGAGCGAAAACTGGCAGAGATTGAAATGCAGATGGCTAAAAGGGAAGCAGAAGATGCAAGAAAAATACAGGAACAGTTTTTAGCCAAC
>CAZDHQ010000800.1:0-2493 GCA_964505135.1 uncultured Ferruginibacter sp. | reverse complement strand
AGTGAGGAATCTACGCTATTTGCCAGAGGGAGAAAACTCCTTGAAACTTCGAACTATATTATGAAGGAAATTACCCACACAGAGCTTTTTAGTAATTCGATTGTTCAGCAACAGGCTGATTTTAAGAAAAAAAGACATAATTTATTTCGAAAAGGGGAGTTTTTTTTAAGCGTAGACAACTACTTTTATTTCGCAGATTTCGATTCATGCAAAGGAAAGGTATTTCAGGGTAATGCAGTGGGCATAAACAATGTTCTGGAAATCAAGGCCAATTCTATAGAAAAAGATAAGACTTATCAATTAAGTTTCTGGTACCAAACCCGGGACCGTCTAGACCTTGACAATATTTTATCAGTTAAAGAAATTGGTGTTGCATCTGATACAACAGTACTCTCATCTAAGAATATCAAAAGTATGATTAATATCCAAAATAAGAAAGTTCTAGCAACTCTCTCATTTAAAACTGAGCATCCTGAAAATAAAATCCTTATCTGCCTAAAAGGTATAAGTGACAGAGAAAAAATCTTTTATTTGGACGATCTAATGGTTCGTGGAGAAGACTGCGATTCCTACCGAATAAGTTATTCACCATTACACAAAGACAGCGTTCTTAAAATAAATAACATTGACACATTTTTTAAATACGATAGGTAGAATGTTGCAATGAACTGAGATTTTTGTATCTCATCTAGTGGCGCACGATTAATTTAGCTGTTTTATCTATATCGCTGTACACAACCTGCAAAATGTAAAAACCGTCAGGCAATTGCGAAACTGGAATGCTATTTTTATTTTTTTGAATAAAAACAAGCTGTCCGAGCTCATTAAAAATGTTTACTGTGAATTCCGTTACATTGTCATCCAACAAATCGAAGTTTACTACGTTATCAGCTGGGTTGGGGTATATCCTAATCCTTCCATGATTGCTTTCTCTTGTTCTGACAATAAAGGCATAATCAGGATAGAAAGGCTCGCCAATTTCAAAAGTGAATTTTCTTCGAAATTTTAGGTTACCGGCAAAATCAGTCAGTTCAGAAGTACTTTCCAGAAGCGCATTTGAAACGTTGTAAGGATCGTAAATATCAATATCGTATTTAGTAAGTGGTAGCAAACCTTTGATATGAATTTGTGGATGACAAGAGTTGGAATTAATATCATAGGGATTCGCTGTTGGAATGCATGGGTAGTCAGCTGACGCTTTGACAAAATCTCCCGGTATAATATATTCTTCAGGATCGGAATACCAAGTGGACGAAGCATTTTGAGCCCAACCAAAAGCGAAATTTGCGGCTTTATTTCTTTGCCAGAAAGAATAGATTTTTTTCTTTTGCTTGTTAGACCTACACGTAATATCGCCTTCGCTGAAATCTTTCCCCGCAATAAATGGTTGATTCCAGTCAATTCTCTCACAAAACCGACTTAAACTATTGAAATTCTTTCGATGATTAACCCCGTATCTTTGCCTAAAATCCCACCAGTACATTCCTGTCGCTATGCCTCCCATCATAGTTGTTGCCCAAAGTGTATTGTGGAACTCACGATCTATATTTTCATCAACAAGTGGGTCAGTTCCAAGTTCACCCCAGATAAACGGTCGGTAATTGTCGTTATATTCGGCTTGGTTTTTCGCACGTTGATTGTAATTTCCATTGTCATACTTACAATTCGTAATAGAAGAATGATAACTGTTCTTGCTCCAAATATTGAGGCAGCTGGGCTGACTCCATGATCCAATCGAACCATTTGTAACCGGGTGCCACGGGTAAAAGGTTTCCAAGTAACTCTTCATTTCACAAATCCAACTCTTAACGATGTTCTCAAAATCTGGGTCATCTTGGTAACCTTCAATGTTCTCAGTTTCATTTATTAGCTGCCATATCGCTAAATTTGTACTATATCCCCACCGAGCCTCGATATAGAATAAGAACTTTTTGTAAAGATCTTTTGCTTTTGCTTCAGAGAAAAATCTTTTTATACCTACAGATTCAACACCGAACAAAGCTGAATATGGATTTTTGTTCCAGGCGAAATCCTCACCATCCCCCGGAGATATTTTCGTTGACCAGCTGCCGTCCGCCAAAATGTTCAGCATTACATAAATACCACGTTCTTCGCAAAGCGATAAAACCTTATCAAACTCCCACATGAAACGCTGATTGTGATCGTAGTTATTTACACTTTCTAATAGTGTCTTTGCGGGTTCAGGATCAGTCGTATACATTTTCCATTCCGGCCATTCAATGGGAAAATCAAACGGCGTCAGTCGGAGGCGTACAAAATTACCTTTATTGTCCGCAATATCCTTGATATAGCTTCTGTAAAGCTCATATGATCCAGGTGGCCTGCAATACCATTTTATACAAGTTGGTGGTCGTGATATTCCAAGAGCTTGAGCGTCAACTACATAGCCAATATTCTGACCGATTCCAAAAAACATATCGCCGTTTTCATATTGCATCTTCCTCAAGTCTCCATTGGCGAGTAATAAATGGC
>CAZDHQ010000799.1:0-2496 GCA_964505135.1 uncultured Ferruginibacter sp. | reverse complement strand
AATCTTGCTGCATGGCCTGCACCAAAGTTTTTTTACTTCAGCATTATAAAAACGCTGATCAGATTTTACACCATAGTAAGGATACATGCCCAATATAGGAGCTGTATTTCCCCACACGGCAATCACCGGTTTTTTAAATGCCGCTGCAATATGCATCAGGCCTGTATCATGGGCTATCACCAGTTCAGCCTTTCGGGTAAAGTCAGATGATTTATGAATATTGTATTTGCCGCAGGCATTAAAAATTTTTTCAGGATCTGTTGCAGCCACTTCTTCACCTTCTGCTGCTTCTTCTTTTCCCCCGAGTAAGATAATGGGATAATTGATAGCAGCACAGAGCTCTTTCACCTTATGTAAAGGCAACTTTTTAGTAGGCAATGATGCTCCTGTAACAATGGCTACATAACCAATTCGATGTGGTATTGGTAAATCAGTTTCCTTTACTAAGTCTTTTTCAGGAACAAAATAATCCATCCCCATGCCATCGTCTACAATGCCCAGGGGAGCCACTGTTTCAAGATTGCGATCAATGATATGCTTGTGTGGCATGATGTTGATCTTGAAAGCGGTGAGCAGAAATTTTTCAACATTCAGTTTATTAAAAGAAAGTGCTTTTACATTTTTCAGATGGTTCTTTACTTTGAGTGTGCGCAGGTTGTGATGCAGATCAATAATATAATCAAAGTTTTCCTTTTCTAAATCAGCCAGCACTGCTTTTAGATCATTGTCCAGCACATGCAGCTTATCTATATAAGGATTGTGCTCTACAATGGCTTTAAAAGATTTCTTTACCAGGAAATGTATTTTAGCATCGGGCAATTGCTTTTTTAAACAGCGTACTACCGGTGATGTTAACACAATATCTCCAATGGAAGAAAAGCGAATGATCAGGAATTTTGCCATAAGCAAAAATAAAGTATTTGCTACACAGCGCTGATTGCTTTTACGTCATCTGCTGTTAGTACATAAGTACCTGTATGCTGTACGGCAATAGCAGAGGCTTTGTTGGCATACGGAATCGCTGCTTCAATGCTTTGAGTAGATAAATAATAAAATGCAAGGGCTGCAAGAAAGGTGTCGCCTGCACCCACCACATCAAACACCGTTACTCTTGCTGTTGGATAGATTTTGTCTTTATACATCGCACCTTTATCACCCAATGTAACAATGATATTGGATGGCGGATTATTGAGTGCTTTAAATTCTGATTCGTTTATTTTGACAAAACAGTTTTCTTTAACAGGAATATCTTTCTTTTTGGTATCAACAAAAATGGGTACATCATTTTTCTCCACTATTTCAAACAACACTTTAGAAGAGATAAAGCCTTTGTTGTAATCAGAAATTATAATAGCATCATATTTTTTTTCAAAGCTTGTTTTTTCAAATGGAACCACGGGCTGGTGCCTGTCTACTCTTAATATCTGGTGATTGTATTTCGCATCTACATACCTGGTTTTAATAATCGTTTCCGTATTGGTAATAAAATCGATTTGGGTATTAAATGCTTTCAGGTTTTCAAACACATTGGCCGCCATGCCGGGTTTTGTTTCTGTTTTGCTGTAATCCATCACCGGCACAGGTGCTTCCGGGTTTAGCCTGGTACAAATGCCATACACATATTCATCAATACAACTATCGCCTATCAATAATAGTTTGAAGGGTGTTAGTGGTGGAGTATTTTTCGATTCGTTCATAAAATTGTAATTCTTTTGCAAATTGAGATCCAATCACTGGCTTGCCTCTCCAGTCGCTACCTACGATCATAACATCTGGCGCATAGGCAGCAATGGTATCTTCCAGTTCTTTATCGCTGGAAAAAAAAGAAACACTGTCAACAGCTTTTAAATTGATAAGAAAAAATTTTCTTTCTTCCTGGTTAAAGATGGGCCGGGTTGGTCCTTTCTTTTCTTTAACACGACTGTCTGTATCAATCGCCACATGTAAAACATCACCGAGGCTTTTGGCATAGTTCAGCATCATGATATGTGCAGGATGCAGTACATCAAAAGTGCCGTTTACAAAAACTTTTTTCATAACAATATCCGGCAAAGTAACAGTTATTTTTTTTGATTTACTGCAAAGTAATACAGCGGTATGCCTATGAGTGTTATTACAAGTCCCGGCCAGGTATAGTTGCTTTTGTAGATGATCAACAGCGTACAAAAGCTAATGCCCATGATGATATACAAGATGGGCAATACAGGATAACCAAATGCTTTGTATGGTCTTTCTGCATCAGGCATTTTTCTTCTTAAAATAAAAATACCAGCAATGGTTAGTACATAAAATATTACCACCACAAAGGAAACCATGTCCAGCAAATCTCCATAGCGGCCGCTTAAGCAAAGTGCAGAAGCCATTATACATTGTATCCAGAGCGCCCATTCAGGCACACTATTTTTGTTAAGTGTTCCGGCCTGTTTAAAAAACAGTTGATCGTTGGCCATGGTATAATATACTCTTGCGCCAGCCAGTATCAAACCGTTGTTACAA
>CAZDHQ010000798.1:0-2496 GCA_964505135.1 uncultured Ferruginibacter sp. | reverse complement strand
GCCTCCGGTGTTGATCAGCAATATCTTATTTATAAAGACATTGCTTCCACGTTTGATCATGATGTGCTGGTATTGTCACCTCATATTGTTGATATCTATCGAAACATGCAGCCTGCAAGATTATCAGTAGAAGGACAAACAGGCCTGAAAATAATGGTACCCAAACCTTATTTTACACTCGAAAAAAATGAGCTGGTACGACATCATTTTCCTGTACCGATAGAGCGTAAAGTGCTTGACAATTACGTTTCAAAAACCAGGTTGTTTGCCCCTGGTCAATACACAAGAAAATTGTTTCATAAATATGTGCCCAAAAGATTAAAAGAAGAATTGCTGAAGATCCAGTTTAAAGAGCACCAGGGTTATGAAAGAGAAGATGACCCAAGATGGGTACTGATGCGGCGGTTGCTCCAAGGCATTATTGAAACAGCGGGAGGAAAGCCTGTATTGCTGGCACCGCTTCCTTATCACCAGGTACACAAAAACCCCGATTACCGGGAGCGTTTTATCAAACTGGCCGCCCAATATCCTAATGTGTTTTTTGTAGATATATTGGAGGCTTTTAAAAAGGTAACCAATACGGATGATTTATATTTTGAGATAGATGAGCACTATTCTGAGTTTGGACACAAAGTGATAGCCAATGAAATAATCCGTATTCTTAAAGAGGAAAAAATATTTACTGCCTGCGTGCAGCAGCAACAACCGGCACCTGCTAAAAAGTCTTCTTATATACTTGGCATTTCGGCTTTTTATCATGATGCTGCTGCTGCATTAATCAAAGACGGCGAAATTGTTGCTGCTGTACAGGAAGAACGGTTTACCAGGATAAAAAATGATGCTGCTTTTCCTGCCGCAGCCATTAACTATTGCCTGGAACAGGCATGCATAGATGTGGATGATCTTGATACAATTGTTTTTTACGATCATCCTTTTGCAACGCTTGAAAGGATCATAGCCTCACAGGTTTGTGTTTATCCAAAAGGCGCCGGTTTATGGCAGGATGTTTTTTTAAAATGGGTGCATACCAAAATGCATATCACGGATATTATCAGGTCTCAACTGCATTTTAAGGGCAATATACAGGTGGCTTTGCACCATCTATCTCATGCAGCCAGTGTATTTTATCCTTCTCCTTTTAATAAGGCTGCCATTCTTACGATTGATGGCGTGGGCGAATGGGCCACGGCTACCATTGGCCTGGGAACAGGCAACGAAATAAAGCTCATTAAAGAAATGAACTATCCGCATTCCGTAGGTTTGCTGTATTCCGCCTTTACTTATTATACCGGTTTTAAAGTAAATGATGGGGAATATAAGTTGATGGGACTGGCTCCTTATGGTGAACCAACTTATGTTGACCTGATAAAAAAAGAAATTGTACACATTAATGATGATGGCTCTATCAGGCTAAATATGGACTATTTTGGTTTTATGGAAAACCCGGGAATGATAACGCCTAAATTTGAATCACTGTTTGGCGGCCCAGCCAGGCAAAGCAGCGAAAATATTACCAGGAGGATAAGAGACATCGCAAAGTCTATACAGGTGGTAACAGAAGAAATAGTTATCAAAATGGCAAGGCATGCACGGCAGCTTACGGGTGCTGATAATTTATGTATGGCCGGAGGTGTGGCATTAAACTGTGTTGCCAATGGAAAAATACTGGAAGAAAAAATCTTTGATCATATATGGATACAACCGGCTGCTGGTGATGCAGGCGGAGCATTGGGTGCAGCGATGGCCTTTTATTATTCAAAAAAAGATGCTGTTGAAAGAAAAAAAGGAGTTTGCCTTCAACAGGGTTCTTTGTTTGGACCGGCATTTTCAGATGATGAGGTAAAGGCTTACCTCGATTCTTTTGGTTACAAATACATGCAACTAAGTTCAGCAGAAAGAAATAAGACTGTGGCAGCATACCTTGCCGAAGGCAAAATAGTGGGACATTTTAATGGCCGCACCGAATTTGGCCCCAGGGCACTGGGTAACCGGTCGATACTGGGTGATCCAAGAAGCGAAACAGCACAGTCATCACTAAATTTAAAAATAAAGTTCAGAGAATCTTTCCGGCCATTTGCTCCTTCTGTCTTACAGGAAGATGTATCCAGCTATTTTAACCTGCATCATCCAAGCCCTTATATGTTACTGGTGGCGCCTGTTAAGGAAAGCAGGTGTATCCACCATTCATCCGGCTATAAAAATGACTTGTTTGAAATTGTAAATGAAAAAAGAAGCGATCTGCCGGCTATTACACATGTTGATTTTTCGGCAAGGATTCAGTCTGTTGATAAAGCGTACAACCCGGTTTATTATGATTTGATAAATGAGTTCAAAAAATTAACCGGCTACGGCGTGGTAATCAATACTTCTTTTAATGTAAATGGAGAACCAATTGTTTGCACGCCCAGAGATGCAGTGAGGTGTTTTATGAAAACAGATATGGATGTGCTGATGATCAACAATTTTATTTTATTGAAAGAAAATCACGAGCCACCG
>CAZDHQ010000797.1:0-2506 GCA_964505135.1 uncultured Ferruginibacter sp. | reverse complement strand
CAGGCGCTTCAGGGCCTTTATTGAAAAGAATGATGATGTGATCATGTTATTCGATCAGTCGTTAAAAATTATTTACCGTAGCCCTTCGGCCACCCTTGTTACTGGTAGAACTGATGAGGAAACCATCGGTAATATTATTACCAGTAACATACACCCTGAAGATTTACCTGATATAACTCAGCGAATTGGGCTGCTGATGCAACAGCCCGGTGCTACAGCGGAGGCACTGTTGCGCTACATGCGTAAAGACGGTACTTATATATGGGTGGAAGGAACGGCCACCAACCTAATTGACGATGAAAGTGTGCAGGGTATTGTTTTTAATTTTAGAGATGTTACCAGGAAGAAGGAAACAGAAGAAAAACTCATAGCAAGCGAAGAGCGGTTTCGTTCGTTAATTGAGAACAGCTACGATGTCATCAACCTGATAGATGAATCATATCATGTAATTTACCGCAGCCCATCAGCACAGCGTGTAACCGGGCAAACGGATACAGATACCCTGAATAAAAGCATTCTTACTTCAGTGCATCCTGATGACAGGGAATTGGTTGACTCTTATATTAAGGAATCTTTAGCAAAACCGGGTATACCAATTCCCTGTAAAACAAGAGCCCGCCGTAAAGATGGCCAGTACATCTGGCTGGAAGGCGTAATTACCAATCTCTTGCATAACCAATATGTCAAAGCTTTTTTATTAAACGTTCGTGATGTTTCGGAAAGAGTAATTGCAGAGGAAAAACTTGCAGCCAGTGAAAACAGGTTCCGTGCGCTGGTAGAAAAAAACAAGGATGTTATCCTGTTGTTAGATGCATCTTACAAAGTGGTGTACAGCAGTGCATCTGGCAAGCTGGTGACTGGCTGGACAAATGAAGACCTTGCTGTAATGTCGGTACTGGATCATATTCATCCGGATGACAAAAATTACATTGCAGAGATAAGTGCAGCTATACTGGATAATCCCGGGAAATCTTTTGATATAAGGGTGAGGCACCAGCACAAAGATGGTCACTATATCTGGCTGGAAGGTGTGGCTACTAACCTGCTGAACGATAGCAGTGTAAACGGTATACTTTTTAACTGCAGAGATGTAACAGAACGAATAGAAGCTGAAGAAAAATTGAAGGAACAACAGGTACAAATAAAAAATAGCGAAGCCCGTTTCCGTTCATTGATTGAAAATAGTACAGATGCCATCGTGATCAATGATGCATCAAGCAATATTCTTTATCAAAGTCCCTCAGTGTTTAAGATATTGGGATATACCCTTGATGAAAGGATCAATACAAATACTATTGACTATATACAACCGGATGAAAGACACTTATTTATTCAGCATTTTGAAGAACTGAAAAAAACACCAGGGCAACCGCTTCCATTCCAGTATCGGCTTCTGCATAAAAACGGGAATTATGTTTGGATTGAAGGAGTTGTTACCAACCTGGTAGATGATCCAGCTGTAAATGCTTACGTAGCCAACTATAGAGACATTACCGAAAGAAAAGAAGCAGAAGAAAAAATCAGGCAGCTAAATGAAAACCTTGAGATAAGAATACAGCAGCGTACCCGGCAGTTAAAAAAGACCAATGAAGAACTGGAGGCTTTTTCTTATTCAATCTCTCATGACCTGAGAGCGCCCTTGCGTGGCATTATTGGTTTTGCAAGTATACTGGAAGAAGAATACGGTAACAAACTGGATGAAGAGGCGAAAAGAATCACCCACGTGATCAAAACGAATTCGTTGATTATGGGTAACCTGATAGACGACCTGCTTGCCTTTTCAAGAACAGGCAGGCATGACCTGGAGAAAATATCAATCAACAGCAATGCAATGGTACATGATGTTATTGCTGGCATTAACAATAAGCATACGGGCAATGCTGTTGAATGGATAGTTCCTGCACTGCATGACACCTACGCTGATGCCACTACACTTAAGCAGGTATGGATTAACCTGCTCAACAATGCTGTAAAGTATTCTGCTACTAAGCAGCGCTCAATAATAGAACTTGGTTCATATAAAGGAGAAAATGAAGTGATCTTTTTTGTAAAGGATAATGGAGTAGGCTTTGAAAACAAATATGTACATAAACTATTTAAAGTATTTCAGCGCCTGCATACCAGCGATGAATTTGAAGGTACCGGTGTGGGCCTTGCCATTGTAGAAAAAATAATCACCAAACACGGCGGCAGGGTATGGGCCGAAGGTGTAAAAGACCAGGGCGCCAGTTTTTATTTTAGTTTGCCGGATGGCAATGCTATAGATAAGGAATGAGGGTAAAAACATCAGTAAAAAACAAGACCCGGTTGAAATATAGCAGGTGCAGAATTATTATTCCAGCTGCATACAAATTACTTCTGGGCAACTTTTGATTTGATGAACTGCAATTGCTCTTCTGTTAATTTTGTTTTGTCAATAAAATTGCCAAGCCTTTTATTATGATAAAGGATTAAAAATCTTCCAACTTCTTTTTGTTTGATAATATGATTCCATGAGAATTCACTT
>CAZDHQ010000796.1:0-2508 GCA_964505135.1 uncultured Ferruginibacter sp. | reverse complement strand
ACTTCGGCCCGATATTGAAGCACATATTGATCATTTTCTCCGGCATAAGCTAAAAGAAGTTTTTCCCATGATATCTATGTTTATTGGAGAAAAAACAGTGAGCCAGTTTAAAGATGCGTTCTTAATAGAACTGGAAAGTCTATTTCCTATACTGATGAAAAACTACATGAACAAGCTGGAAAGTGATTTAGACCTGGAAAAGATAGTTACAGAAAAGGTTGTTGGCTTCTCATCAGAAAAGCTGGAAGAAATACTGCTTCAAATTACCAAACGGGAGTTTCAATTTTTGGAACTGATTAGTGCATTTTTTGGCCTATTAATCGGCCTGATACAAATAGCAACTTCATTACTTACCAGTTAAGAAGCCTTACACTTCATTATAACCGTTTATCCTTTAAGATCACCGCCAAGTGAACATTTAGGCGCAATTTTGTTATTAAACCACAACAATATTTCTATACAATAATCTATCTCTAATGAACAAACTGGTAATTGCTTTTTTACTGCTATGTCCTTTTATTAAGATGTATGGCCAGTTCCCGGGCGGAGGTAACCGTGGTGGCGCTGGACAAAATATGAACATGGGACATTTCTATGGAAAAATAGTGGACGCCAATACCAATAAACCGGTGGAAGCTGCTTCAGTGCAGCTATTGCAAAACAAATTAGACTCTGCTACCAAAAAAAGAAAAGATGTGGTGGTAAGTGGGATGCTTACTGATAAAAAGGGAGAGTTTAGTCTTGAGAACCTGGCTGTATTGGCTACTTACAAATTGCGTGTAACCGCCATTGGTTTTAAGACTTACGAAGCAAAAGCATTTTTTGATATGTCGGCAGGTGGAAGCAAACCTGGCGATATGAGCAGCATGTTAAATGCGGTAGATAAAGATTTGGGCAACATCAAACTGGAAATAGACGCACAGCAATTACAGGAAGTAACTGTTACCAGCAACAAGCCGATGCTTACCATGGGAATTGACAGGAAAATTTTCAATGTAGAAAAAAACCTGACCAGCATTGGCGGTACCGCAGTAGATGTGATGAAAAATGTGCCTGGATTAAATGTGGATATTGACGGTAATGTTACCATGAGGAATGCATCGCCCCAGTTATTTGTGGACGGAAGACCAACCACGATGACGCTGGAACAGATTCCTGCAGATGCCATTGCAAGTATTGAATTAATCACCAACCCCTCTGCAAAATTTGATGCATCTGGTGGCGGCGCCGGTATTTTAAACGTGGTATTGAAAAAGAATCGCAAAGCAGGATACAATGGTAACCTGAGAGCAAATCTTGATAGCAGGTTAAGAGGTGGATTTGGTGGTGATATTAATATCAAAACAGGCAAGGTCAACTTTTTTTCCAACGGCCAGCTTGGATTTAGAAAAACCATTGGCACTGTTAATACAACAAGAACTGATTATTTACAGGACGCATTGGTTAACCTAAAGCAGGACAACGGGCCTGTAGGAAAAGGTCTTTTTGGTTTTGGAAGAATGGGCATGGATTATTTTATTGATAACAGGAATACGCTAACGGTGTCAGGAAGCATTGCAAAAGGTAATTTCAAAAACAATGACCTGATTTCAATCCTGCGTGACAGCATTTATAAAATAGATCCCGGCACCATTCATTCTGAAATAGGCAGCAGGAGCAGCAGCAGTGAAGCACATTTTCAAAATATTGGCTCTATGCTAAGCTTTAAACACAATTTTGCAAAGGCCAATAAAGATATTTCTGCCGACATCAATTATAACTACAGCAAGAATAACAACCAGAACGATTTAGGCACACAATATTTTACTGCTAACAATACGCCTAAAACACCCTTGCTTTTTCAACGATCTGCGGGCGGAGGTACCACCAAATTCTTTACCTCACAGGTGGATTATGAAGATCCTATCACCAGCACTATCAAGATTGAAGCTGGCGCCAGGGTTGCTGTAAGAAATTTCTACAGCTTTAATGATAACTTTTTAAAGAACCCGGCCAGTGGCAATTATGAAAGTATTACAGCATTAAACAACACTTACAGATTCAGTGATAAAGTATATGCTGCCTATGCTACCTTTTCCCAGAAACTAAAGAAATTTAACTATCAACTGGGCTTAAGAATTGAAAGTTCAAAATATGATGGCACACTTATTACAAAGAGTCAAGCTTTTTCTAATAAGTATCCGTTCTCATTATTCCCAAGTGTTTACGCTACTTACAGCCTTACTGAAAAACAGGATATCCAGTTGAACTATTCAAGAAAGATCAACCGGCCTAACTTTTTCCAGTTGATTCCATTTATTGATTATACGGATTCGCTCAACTTATCAAAGGGCAATCCTGATTTGGTGCCGGAGTTTACCAACCTGCTGGAGCTATCCTATCAAAATCAATTGGCAACAGGCCACAATTTATTAACGACGGTATATTTCAAAAACACCAATGATTTAATTGCACGTTATCAATACAGAACCGAAAATCCGAACCCGGGAACTAAACCTGATTCTGTAA
>CAZDHQ010000795.1:0-2523 GCA_964505135.1 uncultured Ferruginibacter sp. | reverse complement strand
CATGAATACGGATAAAAATATTCTGTGCATAGTCCATCGTTCCGGTAGCAATTGTGAACGGATACATCGGGATACTGAATTTGTAAATTTCTGTTTGTATAATCTTCATATTTAGTTATTGATTTTTGTTTTTCATCGTATAGCCAAATACCCAATAAGTGAAAAAATATATTTTCTCATCCCTTGTAATTTTATACTTAGTTCAATTTCGTATATACTGTTACTTCATTAACACACCTGTATTGTTTCAATTCCTAGCAAACATCCAAGCTTATTTATTTTTTGCGCAATATGACCAATTCCAACTGCACAATGATGTGCCGGACCATGACTATTCCAGTCAGTTACAAACTTTTTTGCACCTATAGTAAAGCGGTAACGGCTGTTGGTATTACCGATTTTTAAAATTGGACCGGGAACAGATTCCCCTTCTGCAACTAAAAAAGCCAGCTTACCGTTCGAAGATTCAATTACTGACAGGCAGGTAATGGGGCCATGTTTTACTGCCATTTCAACTGACAACCCTTTTCCTACTTTACCATGATAAACCGCCAGAGGACGAACTTTTGTTTTTCCTTCTGCTATTTTTATATGCCCGGGCCCATCATGACCCATTAGTACCACGTCATCATTAAAATCCAGAGCATAATATTCAGTGAATGAACCACCCGCCCCGAAACTATCCATGATTTTCATTGCCTGTGCGTTCTTTATTTCATATTCTCCTGCTACAGGAATTCCGTTTGCAGTAACTAATGAACAACCCAGTATGATGGAACTCATTGAATCTTCATTATCACTATTTCCCGTTCCTTTATAATAGTATGCCAATGAGCCTAATTGATATTTTTTTATCAGTAGGTCCAGTGCAAGGGAAGTACTTGCTGCTCGTTCTAATTCTTCCGAAGTACAGTCGGAATCTATATCAAAAACATCTCTGAAATAACCGACCCTTTCTTTAATTTCTTTAATGGGTACTAACTTTCGTAAAGCAGATAATTCATCCACTTCAATAATTTCAATATGTCCGCCAAAGGTTGCTATCTGTTGGGTGAGGTCTGTATAAATATCCAACATACCGGAATAATAATGCCCCATAGCGCCAAGACGGTTGTGGGAGATTATATTTGCAACTTTGGCGGCTTCTATCCATTCATAAATTTCATTCCAGCATTCAATATCATTATGCAACATGCCGGTTATTTGAAAAAAGCGAATGCTGGCTCTTTTAAATACGTTTGCAATTTCAGGAACGGGACAAGCAGAACAATAAGCCAGCCACTCGCTGGTCATTTTGGTTCTGTCGTTAAGGTTATTGAACCATTCGTAGTTAATGGATGGTTCCGGTGAAAGATTTAATATGATGACAGGGACTTTTGCCCTTTGCACAACAGGTAATACAGTAGAAGATAAAGCATACGTAGTAACATACATGAAAATGATATCTACATCAGCCTGCCTGAAATGATGGCCGGCATCCATGGCTTTTTGAGAAGTATCAATCAACCCAAGATTTACGATTTCTACTGTTGCATCATCTTTTTTTAATTTGTCAGATACTTTCTGTATATTTGATTCAAGACGTTCCTTCAGCCCTTCAAACTGTTCCCAGTAAGCTTCAAGCCCAATTCCAAACAAGCCTGCTTTTAGTTTTGATTGTATTTTACTTTTCATTTACTATGTTCAGATATTATTTACAACAATTTTTGTGACGATAGGTACCCCATTTTTATATCAGAAATAAACTGGTACTCTTCTTCTTTGTAATTGAACCAGTCGAAACATGCAATTTTTTTATTGCCGCTGAGGTCCTGGCAACAGATACCAACGAATGCACCAGTGAACGCTGCCTGATACCGACTGCCACTTTCCCTTATATAATCATCTGATAAAATTTCTGCATTCAGCAATGTGCCTGCTTTCATCCAATCATTTTCCTTTAGCGCATAATAAAATTGCAAGTCCCTACCATTTAACTCTGCCTGCAAGTAAATAGCCCCGGAACCGGGAAGGACGATTGGAATATCAAATGCCTCTATGTGTTTATGGTTATCATGCGTAATAATCTGCAGGCAGCGCTGTCCATTACCGTTGGCAGTTACGTGCAGGTAATGGAAATTGGCAGTGTTGTAATAGCAAACGAGACCGGCCATTTGCTGAAAACTTTCAGGAGAAAAATCCAAACTGACAGAAGCTGTCATTTTTAAGCTTTGAATTCTCCTTGCCAGCAGGCTTTGTTCATGAGTGGAACTAAGCGATTCACGGCCAACAAGGCAAAGAAAGCCCTTCTTTAATTTTAAGGATGCCCAATCTTCGGTTATTGGAATTCGCAATGATTGAAAATTGATATTCAGTTCCGTTCTATCGAAATCATCTTTTTCAAATATTGGTATATCATTTTTTTTATCAACGCCATTAATCGTCACATCAATTCGAGGCAAACAATTGTAACTTCCTAAGACGGGCCATTGGTCTGTATCCCAATTAACAGTTTCAATGGAAGTTTCTCGTCCCAAAATACAC
>CAZDHQ010000794.1:0-2527 GCA_964505135.1 uncultured Ferruginibacter sp. | reverse complement strand
GGGGGTAAAGGAGATAATTAAATATAAATTGGAACTAACCACAATTTAAAAATTCAGCATTATTCTATGAATAATGTTTGGCAAACTATCATACTAATTACGAGTAGAAACACCTAGTATTTCTACTCGTAATTGACAATGACTCAGTAATAAGGTGGAATTTCATTATTTTACACTGGAGATGTGACTCATCTACGAGTACTAAAAGTAAATTTGTTCCTGTGCACCAAGAATTTTAAGCTTTTAGTATTTAAATGACTAGTATCATCTTGTACTGATATCTTCATGAATATTATTTCGAATACGTTCTAATAAAGAGGTTAAATTTGTGAGTATGGACTATATTGAAATTAAAGGCTATAAATCAATTAAAGAAGCTAAGGTAGAGCTTACGCCTATTAATATTCTTATAGGCTCAAACGGCTCCGGAAAAAGTAATTTTATTTCTTTTTTCGAATTTTTGAATAGACTATATGACCAGAAATTAACAGAATATATTGCACTAGGAGGGGGGGCTGAAAAAATTCTTCATAAAGGAAGTAAGACAACTAATAGTATATCAGCAAAAATCAGCTTTGGAAGAAATGCCTATTCTTTTATAATTACAAAAGGAGAAAGTGCTTTTGTATTTACCTCAGAGGGGCTTTGGTATGATGGAAATCCATATTATAACAACCCAATAGATATTTCAGACTTTAGTAATGAGGCGAATATTAAGAATTATACATTACCTAGGGCTAATTATATACGGGGATACTTAAACTCATTCAAAAAGTATCATTTTCATGATACTGGTAAAAATTCTTCTTTTAATCAGACAAGTCATATTGAAAATGACAGCTATTTTTTATATGAGAAAGGAGAAAATCTAGCAGCTTTCCTGTTTAATATTCAACAAAAAAATCAAATTGTATATAATAGGATTATAAATACAATACAGAGTATAGCTCCATATTTTTCTGATTTTTATTTTCAGCCTAATTCGGAGGGCTATATTCGTTTGCAGTGGCAAGACAAGTACAGCTCTTCTATTTATGGTGCTACAGATCTATCGGATGGTACAATTAGATTTGTGGCATTAACTACTCTTTTTTTACAACCTAACCTGCCATCTAGTATAATTATTGACGAGCCGGAATTGGGGCTACATCCGTTTGCAATCTCAAAATTAGCGGGTATGATACATAGTGTTGCGGCAAGGGGAGTGCAAGTAATTGTAGCCACTCAGTCTTCAGATTTGGTAAATCATTTTGAGCCTAATGATATTATAACAGTTGATCAGAGAGGCGGCGAGAGTTTATTCAATCGACTCAGCGAAACAGAATTGTCTACATGGTTAGATGATTATAACATTGGTGATTTATGGCAACGAAACATCATTAATGGGGGGCAACCTAGCTAAAAAATCAAATACATGCGGAGAGTGATTATTATTTGCGAAGGACCAACTGAGGTGGAATTTTGTAAGGATTTATTATACAATTACTTTTTGGCGAAAGATATTTATTTGCAAACTCCATTGATAAAAAAATCAAGAGGAGGAATTGTACCTTGGGACGCATTAAGAAAACAAATTGAAAACCACTTACTACAAGATAAAGAAGCTGTTGTTACAACATTAATTGATTATTATGGCATACAGGAAAGATATCAATTCCCATTGTGGCAACAAGCCCACATGGTAAATGATAAAAATGAACGTATGAACATTCTTGAAAATGGCATGAAAAATTCATTTGATACATCGTTTCATCGCAGATTAATGCCATATATCCAATTGCATGAATTTGAAGCTCTTTTATTTAATGACATTAATGTTTTTCTAACCCAAATTCCGACAGCTGATTTTACAAATATTGATGAATTAAGAAATATCATAAACCAATTTCCAAATCCTGAATTGATCAATGATACTCCAGAAAATGCACCCTCTTATAGATTGAAAAGATTAATCAGAGGGTATAATAAAATTGTTTATGGAACCATTTTGGCAGACAGTATTGGGTTAACCCGAATTAGAAATAAAAGCCCACGGTTTAATAAGTGGTTAGAACAAATTGAAAATTTATGAATATTTTTTTTGTAAGAATTGAGATAGTTATTTCTCAATTCTTACACTCTATATAAGTTCAAATGTATCCCGGTCCCATCTCACAACACAAGTACTAAATCTTTACTTTGATCACCAGTTTTTTGATCGGCCCATCGCCGATCATCGGTGCATGTACATCTTCCGGGTAAAAGATGGCGAACTGGTTATCCGTCATGCCAAAGAACATATCCGGTGCATCATCATAAAACAACACATCTTTTTCTGCATTGTATTCTCCCCGCGGAGCCACACAGGTGTTGCGCGGTTTCCAACCCAGGGTTTCTTTACCCCTGATACAAACCTGGATATCGATATGTGCATTGTGGCACTCAAACTTGGCGGTAGACTCTTCCGCCTTTACCCCATTTTTATCTGATACAATCCCCCGCAGGTTCTCACCATCAGTATCAAATTTACCCACTTCCAGCGAAGCCA
>CAZDHQ010000793.1:0-2531 GCA_964505135.1 uncultured Ferruginibacter sp. | reverse complement strand
GATATTTCACCGCTGCAGAGTGGTTACAGTTTGCGGATATGCATTTCCGGCATCATGTAAAACAGCAGCAAAAAATTGAGCAGTCGCTGGGCTTACAGTAATGCTATTTACTCAGGCAATTTTCTTAGCTTTAAATATTATCAAAAAACATGAGCAACCAAATAGATTATACGGCACATAAAATTGCAGCTACTATCAACATTGATGGCAACATAGAAAAGGAGGTTTGGCGGAATGCAAAATGGAGCCAGCGCTTTATTGATATGGTAGATGGAAGCGCAGGCTTGTACAATACGCAGTGCGCCATTGTTTGGAACAACAGTCATTTGTATATAGCCTTTAAAGCGGAAGAACCATTTATAGAAGCAAAGCAAACAGTAAGAGACAGCATTGTTTTTTTAGAAAATGATTTGGAAGTTTTTATTGATGGCGATGATTGCTATTATGAACTGGAAGTAAATGCTGCCAACACCGTGTATGAAGTATTCTTTATCTGGAAAGATGCCTATACCAAAGGAAGCAAATTTGATATACCGGCATTTGATGTACATCATCCGCAGGCGTATACCTTCGGCGGAGACTACGACCGAAGTGGTGCCTCCTTCTGGAAAGGAACGCATCCACGTGGTATCCGCTGGGGTTTCACCAATTTTGATATGGAAGGTTTACAAACGGCTGTGCAAATAGACGGCACCATCAATGATAACAGCGATATTGATAAAGGCTGGAGTTTGGAGATTGCCATTCCCTGGAGCAGCCTTGGTTTACTGGCCAATGGCCGCAGCCTGCCTCCCACTAACGGTGATGTGTGGACGATGTTCCTGGGTCGCTTTCAAAAACTGGTATTGAACGGTAAAGAAGTGCAGCCACATCCCGCCACAGCATTGACATCACATGGTGTTTATGATACGCATATGCCGGACAAGTGGAGTAAGATAGAGTTTGTGGAGTAAGAGCAGATTTTACTGCAAATCAAAAAGCCTTAAATCATTGATAATAGCAGGTATTAACGCAATCGTAGCAAAATGCCTTTTTAATACATCTTTATCATCTGCATAATAATCTCCTGCGTCAAACAAGTCTTCATCAAAAGGAATGGCGATATAGCAATAACCCATCACAAAGGAAACGCCTACCGGTCTGTTCATGTATTCAATCAGCTTTATCATACCTGCTCTTACTGCATTGTTCAGTATCGAGAGCGCTTCACCTGAGTAAGTAGTACATACCCTGAAATAACGATGAAATGCAGCATCTCCGGTATTCACATCGTATACTTCCGCCATTGGTATCAGTCGGTAATATTGATCCATTACACTGACCGGCAGTTGCTCAAAACCTTTTGTCCATGCATAAGTGCCACACTGGTAAACATCATTTATCTTAACTACCATAAACAGCCCGTTAAAAATCTTTTTCTCCCGGTCTGTTAGTGTTGTTACTTCTGAGCAATGGAAAGACACGCCATTGTAAACGCCTTCAATATAATCTTCACCTATAAAAGATGCATAGCGTGCTCTTACCAAACTGCTGTTTACATATTCCTGCGCTGTTACAGATTTATCGGGTTTGTACACAAACGCAGGATTGATGTGCTCCACCATTTTTTGTATCACCAGCTTTTTATAGTTGTCCGTAAAGCGGTCTTTCTCCTCTGTGTACATAAACACTGCTATCATTACAAAAATAATAGTGGCCACCGCAACAAACCCGATCAAAGAAGTGGGTAGTATATCGATGTGAATCAGGATGCCGATTATAATCGCAATGATGATCGCTGCAATAGCTTTATATCCCCAGCTTTCAGAAGCATTATCCTGCTTCTTAAGGCCTTCCATGGAGGGCAGTAAAACGTTGCTGTAAAAATTGTCGAAATCAAGTGAGGGTTCCATTAAGGAAAGGGTTAGGTCGATGATGTTTGTGTATATGAATATAGTCAATTCAATCAAATCATCTTATTCTTTTCTGCATAGAGTATAATGTAGGGCTGTAAAAAGGATATTTTATCGGCAGCACTCATTGCTGGCAATCGCTCTAACTGTGTATAATGCGGCCAGCCACTGTCTTCTACCCAATACAATTGATAATACCTTGCAGGAACCAGCACGGTACATTCTGCCATCTGAATAATATTCATCCTTTCTGCCTCACTCAGCTTTCGTGGCGGCATGCCTGCTTCTTTCAATCCAATCCAAAATAATATATCTTCCAATGAAGGCGGGTGGCCCAATTGTGCAGCCAGCTTATCTTCCAGCATAGTCCACTTTTGATTTAGTTCTTCCCGGGAAAGCATAGTGCAAAGATATTTTCTGACTAAGGTTAAGCTATATTACACAACCTGATCTTGATCACTCGTACAACAAAAATTTGTCAGTAAACAGTAGAAAAGCTACATCCTGTGGAAATGATTACCCAACAAAAAGCGATATACATTCAGTTTTATATAAAATTTTCTTGGCACATAATTTTTATGATAAATAGTATCATTTATAACGACCAAAATTTAAGTATATGCTATCCACAAACTATTT
>CAZDHQ010000792.1:0-2531 GCA_964505135.1 uncultured Ferruginibacter sp. | reverse complement strand
TACTCAGAAAAATTTAGATATGGAATTCAATCCGGCATTAATAGAATTATATTCTTTCGCAGATGGGAATATTCATCGCAGTCACAGAAATAATTTTTTATACTTAATTCCATTTTATGATTTTTTATCGCTAACGCAAGCTGTTAACTATCGAAAAGCTATAATAAATGATGAATCCATTTTTTATAATTCAGAAAACAACTATTCTCCCGAAAACAAATTACTCCCATTCTTAGAACAGGATGGAGGAGATTGCTTTTGGATTGATCTAAATAAGGGAACGGAAAACTATGGAAAAATTTTTTGGACTACCACGCTTGCTCAAGAACCAGATTATTTATTCAACTCATTGGAATCAATGTTCCAAACGATAGATGAATGTTACAAGCAAAACATAATTTTTTTAGATGATGAACGAATCTTGAGTTGTAACTATCCAGCTTGGGGAACAATAGCACAGAAATATAATCCAGACTTAAATTATTGGGATGAGTATAATAATTCGTTTGACTGATTGAGCATTTTTTATTTATTGAACAATCGATGTTATCAAAATTTATTAGAACTCTCTTTAATTATGTCCCCTTTTGCATCAGGAAGTGTGTCGCATTGATAGCCGCAGTTTCCACACTGGTAAACATATTCCGGCGCCACAGCATAACTGGAAAAAATCCAGGTTAAAATCGCCGTAAGATAATTGGTTGTTTTGGGTTTAGTGATTTGAGAAAAGCTATTGCTGCCACATTCAGGGCAGGTGGCAGAAAGCATGTATTCAATATGATAAGCCCTTAGCAGCTTAATCACTTTCTGCTCATCTTCTTTCTTTACTATTATTTTAATTCCGCCGATTGCATTGCTCAGCATAGGATCAATTGTTACCGTGTTTTCATCTTTGAGCCAGCATTCTACACCATCGCTTTGCAGGCGGGTGAGATAGATATTAGCTGTAAAATAATTATCGAAAGATTTAACGGTAACTAACTCCATAATTGATTCCTTCATATGCAAGTTCAGTAAAAGAAATGAATCGTAATTTGAATTATTGTATTATAAAATTTGATGCCAAAAGATATGTCGATGAACGAAATGCGACCCACCAACCAGTTGGGGGCAAGCTGCCACTGAAGCTACAAAAAGAACAAATGCCAGTACCAAAACAAAACAGGATTTGCTTTCGCAAATCCCGCAATCCATTCTATATAAATATTTGATTAATTATTCAGCATCAAAGGCATTACCAGCATCAGCAATTCTTCATTTTCTTCCATTTCAGTTGGCTTGATAATACCTGCTTTTGTTGGTGTGCTTAATTCAACATTGATATCTGCAGTATCAGCAGCGTTCAACATTTCAATTAAAAATTTTGCATTGAAAGCAATTTGCAGATCTTCACCATCGTATTGACATGCCATGCGTTCATTACCTTCAAAACTAAAGTCAACATCCTGCGCTGCCAATTGCAATTCGCTGCCGCTGATGCTCAACACCACCTGGTTAGTACTCTTGTTACTGAATACACTTACACGACGTAATGCATTTTGAAAGTCTGATTTGTTTACGTTCAACTTGTAAGGATTGTCTGCAGGGATCACCACTTTGTAATCAGGGAAACGGGCGTCAATCAAACGACACACCAATTCAGTACCACCATGCTTTACAAAGAAATGATTACTGTTATAAGAGATATTTAGTTCATCGTCATTATCAGGCAATGCGCTCTTTAATAAGTTCAACGGTTTTTTTGGAACAATGAATGTATCTGTCTTTGGACATTTAACATCTGTTCGCTTGAACTTCACCAACCGATGTGCATCTGTTGCCACACAGGTTACACCTTTTTTATCCAGCTCAAAAAACACACCTGTCATTGCGGGACGAAGATCATCGTTGCTCACTGCAAACAAGGTTTTATTGATAGCAGTTACTAATGCAGAAGAACTCATGGTAAATGCATTGGCATCATCCGCCACCGGCTCCTTTGGAAAGTTATCCGGATTTTCACCCATCACTTTATATTTACCATTATCGCTGGTAATTTCTACACCAAAATTTTTATCAATGTTGAAAGTGAGTGGCTGCTCAGGAATGTTCTTTAAAGAATCCATCAAAATCTTTGCAGGAATACAAACCTTACCGCTGTCTTTTGCTTCAATATCCAGGTGCACCTTCATTACAGTTTCCAGGTCGGTAGCAACAACAGTGAGCTTGTTCTTTTCAATTTCAAACAAAAAATCTTCCAGTATGGGCAGCACTGTATTGGCATTGATAACGCCGCTGATTTGCTGCAGTTGTTTTAGCAAAGCCGATGAGGAAACGATAAACTTCATGATAAATATTTATTTAAATCAAAGATAAAAGTTTGATGCAAATACAATAGGCTTTCTATGTAATTTAAGCCTGTTGTGAATAAGTGGTTATTAGCCTAACTCAAACAATCATTGTTGCAATTAAAAAGGGTTTCGAAGATCGAAACCCTTTTGCTCCCCCTGCTGGACTTGAACCAGCGACCCTCTGATTAACAGTCAGATGCT
>CAZDHQ010000791.1:0-2532 GCA_964505135.1 uncultured Ferruginibacter sp. | reverse complement strand
CCTACAATCTTTTTGGCAATTCACGGGAGTATTACCCGCTGGTGAAAAAGGCAGACTATTTTTCCAAACATGTAAAAGGCATGATCAAAAAGTTCTTCAACAATTCACCGATGCAGTTTGCCTCTTTCTTTACCACCGAAACTAACCTCACCAAAGCCCAGTTAGAAGACCTGAAAAAATTAGTTGATCAACAAATAAAAGAAAAGAAAAAATGATCATCTACCTCATTAAGCTAATTGGGTGCTCTGCGTTCTTCATCTTTATTTATAAAATATTGCTGGAGCAGGAAAGCCTGTTACGCTTTAACCGCTTTTATTTACTATCCACTTTACTGCTTTCTTTTTGTGTTCCGCTTATTACTTTGTACCAGGCCATTCAGCCTTTCCCGGTGATGGAGAACATCATCAGCAACACCGTTGCTGGTACTGCACCCACTGGTCGCAGTAATGACGTAATAACCAGTACCGTTTACGATCCACACATTATTATACTCTGCTGCTATGCATTGATCACTGCAATTTTATTTACCAGGTTTATCAAAAATTTCAGCACCATCTTATTGGCTGCACGCAGGCATCCACGCATTTCTTCTGCCGGTGCCAGCATCGTTCTGCTGCCGCAAGAGATTACACCGCATAGTTTCTTCCGCTTTGTATTTGTAAACCAGGATGATTACAACAATGGCAAGATCTCTCCTGGAATTATAGCGCATGAACTGGCCCACATCAAACAAAAACATTCGTTGGATATCCTGTTGCTGGAATTGATAAAAGTATTCTGTTGGTTCAACCCATTGTTTATACTTTTTAAAAAAGCATTGCTGCTCAATCATGAATTTCTTGCAGATGAAGCAGTGCTAAAGCAATACCACCATGTGCAGGATTACCAGCAATTGCTATTGGCAACTGCCGGTAAAAACAGGAGCTTCTCTATTACAAGCCAGTTCAATTATTCCATTACTAAAAAAAGATTATTGATGATGACAAAATCCACCCCACGCATGGTTGCGGTAGGTAAACAATTACTAGTGCTGCCTGCATTGGCAGGTGCGGTATTACTATTTAGCAATAGAATAGTCGCACAGGATAGTAGTGCAGTAATCAAACAGCAGGCGCCTGCCACTCCATCAACGCAGGAAGGCCTTGGCATGGATCAGTTGCAGGAATACGAAACCATTGTAAAAAGAAATACCAGCAAAGGCAAAAACGACCTGCCGGTGTATGGACCTTTTAATGATGCTGACAGGAACCGGTTGGAAACACTGTATTTCCAGATGAGCAAAGAACAGCAGGCTAAACAGATCGTCATTTTCTACCCGTCTCTAAAGCCATTTTCAAAAAACATTCCTACAAAGACGCAACTGGATGCATGGAAGAATGCAAAAATATACGGCGTTTGGATTGACGGCAAGAGAGCCAGTAACACTGTATTGAGCAATTACACCAATACAGACTTTGCACATGTATTTGTAAGCAAGCTGGGAAAAAACACGGTGAATTATGGCAAACATTATTACCAGGTTGACCTGATGACCAATGCCTATTATGACGATTATTACAAGCGAACCATCAATCAACCAAAATATCAACTGGGTATCAAAGCACCTGGTAATGCTTATGTTTACAGGTCAGCTAAATGAATGCAGGATGGCGGCTTGGGAAATCTTAACTAACAACTATCCCATCTCTGCTCTGATAATTTATTTTCTTTGCATCGTAGGTGTGCTTCCATTCATACGCAAGCCAGCTTCCAAACCTCGTGAGCGCCGCCGCATGGTCTCCGACCAGCGGCCTAAAGCATTGGTGCATTAACTACAAGCCTGTCCTTAATCATCCCCGTTGGTCGGAGACCAGACGGGGGCACGTTCGATTTCAAGATTTACATACATTAGTACATGCAATTCCATCTTCCAACAGAATATCCGCAATTTTATACTGCTACCATTTTAGAATGGAAACCGCTGCTATCAGATGACCGGCGTAAAAATATTATCGTAGAGAGCTTGCAGTTTTTGGTCAATGAAAAGCGAATCATCTTGAATGCATTTGTAATAATGCATAATCATGTTCACCTGATATGGCAGCCTATGTTTGGTTTTACGTTGACTGATATCCAGTCTTCCTTCATGAAGTATACTGCACAACAATTAAAACAATCTCTAATTGAAAATTCACCTGAACTATTAACCGATTTTAAAGTGAATAAATATGACAGATCTTTTCAAATATGGAAACGGGAACCGTTAAGTGTAGAATTGAGAACCCACCATGTTTTTATGCAAAAGCTGAATTACATTCATTACAATCCGGTAAAAGCAGGCCTGTGTGTTAATCCGGAAGATTATTATTTTTCTTCAGCAAGATTTTACTTTGATGGAAGGGATGACTTTAATATGCTCACACATTTTTCAGGTAACTGATGGTGGGCCGCCGTCTGGTCTCCTGACCAGCGGTCTAAAGCATGGTGCATTAACCACAAACAGTCTGAGATTATCCCCGTTGGTCGGAGACCAGACGGGGGCGCTTTCAAATC
>CAZDHQ010000790.1:0-2535 GCA_964505135.1 uncultured Ferruginibacter sp. | reverse complement strand
AATCTAAGGTATTCATACACACCACCTGATTCTTCTGTGAGAGAAGCCAGCGCAGATAAATTAAAAGCACTCAACATGGTAAAGAGACCGGCAATGATCCACGCAAGCAAAATCCAGGTTTCACTTAAACCTGTTTGTGACATGGGAATTATTTTTTTATACACGCCGGAGCCAATCATTACACCCGCTACTAAAAAAGTTCCGGTAAACAAACCAAGGCCTCTTATTAATGTAATGGGTTCTGCTGGATTGCAGGTTTTATTGTTGGTGGTCATTAGCAGTTATTATACGCTCAAGATAAGTATAACTAAATAAAAAAGGCGTGGATAGAAATCCGGCCCTGAAAAAATCCAATATCCTATGAAAAACCTATTTAGTATTTAGCAAATGAGACGCCATATTTTTACAAGTATAAAAACACATCCAACTGAGGAAAATGATACACATATAACGAAATATGTAGAAGCAGAAAGAAGGTTTGGGAAAATAACAGGATCGAAAAAATTCTACAATACAATCAGCAACCACCTATAAACTGATTTATGTGTGCAACTGAACTTTATCGCATCAGAAAATGGACATATCCGGCCTTATTCAAAACAATCCAATTCTTATGAAAATAAATATACTGTAGTAAATCTTGAACTTCAGTTAAAGGAAATTTAGGTGCAAAATCTTTAAAAGATTTTGCACTTTTTTTTATTAAAGATCAGTAAATAAATATCGAAATAATGCTACAAAAGGAAGGTTTCATTAGCTACTATTTGCAGGAATAAGTGAAAGTATCTTTGGTATATCAAATTAAATAATGGACAAGAATCCATCTTATGAAAACCATCCAACAATTCTTAAGTTTTTGGCCCGTGATCCAAATCCTATGAAACCGAGCTTACTGAAGTGAAACACCAAACCTCAGTTAAAAAATTGAAGCAAAATCAAGCAATTGGTTTTGCTTCTTTCGTTATTGACCTTATCAGGCAGTTGCCAATGCTTTGGAAGAAAGAAATTTTTTGATAGCAGTACTGATTTGTTCAAATTCAAGCAAAAAACCATCATGCCCAAAAGGAGAGTCAATTACCACAAGTGATGCATTACTAATACCATCTGCAATCAATTGCTGTTCACTCACGGGAAATAAAATATCGTTGCTAATACTAATCACCAATGTTTTTGCTGTAATCCTTTTTAGTGCATCGCCAACAGAAATTCTACCTCTGCCAACATTGTGAGAATCCATACTGCGGCTTAATACATGATAGCTAAAGGCATTGAAACGATCAGCTAGTTTTTTTCCCTGGTAGCGCTGATAAGATTCACTTTTAAAATCCCCCGTCTTATCCGCTGTTTCTTCTGACTGGTAGCGATAATATGTATCGTAATTTCTGTAAGACAGCAATGCCACACTACGGGCCACTTTCATTCCTTCAATACCTGCCCTTTCATTTTTTTCTTTCCATGTACTATCTGCTTCAATACAAAAGCGCTGTGATGCATTAAATGCAATTGCCCATGGTGAATGAAATGCATTGGTTGCAATAGGAATAATGTGTTTAAAAAGCGTTGGCTCTTCAATGGCCCATTCAAGCAGCTGCTGCCCACCCATACTACCGCCAATGCCTACCTGTATTTGCTCAATACCCAGGTGTGTTCTCAAATATTTGTAAGCATTCACCATATCCCGGATGGTAAATAATGGAAACTGGTGATAGAATGGCTCATTGGTGGCAGGATTAATATCCAAAGGATGAATACTTCCATAGCAACTACCGGGCATGTTTACACAAACAATACAATGCTCTGCAGGATCAAAGAGATGGCCTTCACCCACCAATCCTGTCCACCATTCTGACGGGTTACTATTGGCAGTTAATGCATGAAAAATCCACATCACATTGCTTTTATCTTCATTCATTTCACCCAACACTGTATATCCAAGATGAAAACCAGGCAAGCTCTCGCCACTCTCTAACTGGAATGGCTGATCATATGTAAAAACAGCAAACATAATTTTATTTAGTACCGATTAATAAAAATGAAAGGCCGCTGTTTAAACAGCGGCCTGCAAATATAATGTGATCTTACACCAACTCCTTCGCAAATACTTTTTCAAAAGCCTGTTCAAAATCTGCTTTGATATCTTCAATATGTTCGATACCTACACTAATTCTTACCTGGTTTGGAGAAACCCCTGCAGCAATTTGTTCTGCTTCACTCAATTGCTCATGGGTAGTACTTGCAGGATGAATGGCCAATGTTTTTGCATCACCTACATTAGCCAAATGACTTGCCAGTTGCAGGCTATCAATAAACTTGCTGGCATTTTCCCTGGTGCCCTTTACACTAAAATTCAACACACCACCAAAACCATTTTTCAAATACTTCTTTGCCAATGCATGATAAGGGCTGCTTGCCAGGCCCGGGTAAGTAACACTCTCTACTTGTGGATGAGCTTCCAGCCACTGAGCCAAAGCCAAAGTATTATCGACATGACGCTGTACTCTCAATGATAATGTTTCCAAACCCTGTAACAAAAGG
>CAZDHQ010000789.1:0-2535 GCA_964505135.1 uncultured Ferruginibacter sp. | reverse complement strand
GATATTTTGAAAGCTGCTACAGAAATTGCCACCGTACAGGAATTACATAACTACGGCAGGCAATTGCTTTCGGAGAAAAGGCTAACAGAAGCTTTTGAAGTATTGCAAAAAAACTACACTAAGAATAAAGGCGTATGGCCTACCAATGCCGGCATGATGAGGGCTTATTCCGCAATGGGTAACTATAAAAAAGCATTGGAACATGCAAAAGCTGCATTGGCACAGGCACCAGATGAACCAACCAAAAAGTTTTTGGAAGGAGCTGTTAAAATATTAGCGGAAGGCAAGCCATTGTGATAGTGTAGAAAAACTTCCACTGCTGTTATTTGCTTTATGGGGGCAGATAGGTTTACTTTGCGGTTACAGTTAAACCGTATATATGATCAAGATTTATTCATTGCTGATGGTTGTTATTGCTTTATTACTCTATGGAATTTACAAGCAATACCAGGTGCAAGAATTGAAAGCCGAAATATTAGAATTGAAACAAACCAATAGTGAATACAAAATAAAAATGACTAACACGGAAGATAAGCTCAATGCATTAAAGGGGCGGTTAGGTTATTTAAACGTGGAAGCTGCTTCTCTTCGCTCGGATATTATTTTTATTAAGGCCAATCCTGGGAAATGGTATATACCGGAAACTGAAAATGGCCTGCAGGATTTGGAAACTGGAATAACAGAAGCTCAAAACGAAAGCGAATAAAACAGCTGTTGCAGTAATGCAACAGCTGTTTCGTTTGTAGATTACTGTTAGCTTATTTGCACAGTATCTAATTGGTTATCCTTTACAAATTTTTTTCTTACCGCCGCAAAAGAAGGGGATAGTTCTTTTAGCTCATTTAATCCTTCATCTATTCTTCATCTGCTATTTGTTGCAAAGCGGTGATAACACCTTCAAAATTATTGTCAAAGTATTCCAGCAATTCCTGGTTAGTAGATGGCCGCTGGTACTGAAAAGTTTCAAAATTAATTTCACCTTTTTCAATACTAACGCTGATCCATAGTGGAATTTCAGCTACCAGCAAACTAAGGTATCCCAGCGTTATAGATTTTGGATGAGGCTTGTATTCATAGAGATGTTCGGGAATACGTTCCAAACATTTCTTGGTTGCATTGTATTCGGCCTGCATCTCTTTTGCAAAGGCTTCGGTGAGCATATCGTTTGCTATAAACATTTTTATCATGCTGCTCAAATAGGAGGCCGTTAGTGAGACAATACTTAATAGTTGATTGTAAGATTTTAATTCGATAATTTTTAAAATAAAATGAATTTAATTCTATAAAAATGTATTTTTACTGAAAAATAATCGGAATGGAATTTAAGCTGGATGAAACAGATTTGCAGATACTGCACCTTATGCAGCACAATGCCCGTATCTCCAATACTGATTTAGCTAAAGAGTTAAATATGGCGCCTTCCGCTATGCTGGAGAGGGTGAAAAAACTGGAGCAGCGAAAAGTGATCAAACGCTATGATGCCATCATTGATCCGGCTGCACTGCAGCAAAGATTGCTGGCTTTTATTTTTATCAAATCAAAGGAAGGGTTTTCCTGTTCTTCAGAAACTGCAAAATTATTATCTGCTCTCCCTGAGATACAGGAAGTGCATCATATTGCAGGCGAGGATTGCTTTTTAGTAAAAGTGCGTACGGCGGATTCTGCATCACTCATGGAATTTATGCGTAACTCACTGCAGAAGATTCCCAATATTCTTTCCACCAAAACAACCATTGTATTAGAGACCGTAAAGGAAGAAAGAGAAATAGTGATACCTGTTAATAAAAAGAAATCTAAATCAACGAACAGCATCAAAAGAAAATGATTGGCTTAAGAATAAATTATTTATAGTCATGGAAAATATACAACCAAACAAACAACCTTCCACAACCATGGTAGTACTGGCGTTTGCCACTGTGTACCTGGTGTGGGGCTCCACGTATTTTTTTATACAAATAGCAGTTAAAGAGATTCCGCCTTTTATTATCGGCGCCTTGCGTTTTGCTGCATCAGGATTGATTCTTTTAGCGTGGAGTATTTATCGAAAAGAAGATATTTGGAATCCAGCTACAATTAAAACCGCCTCTGTTGCCGGCGTGCTGATGTTGTTTATTGGAACCGGTGCGGTGATTTGGGTAGAGCAGGAACTTCCCAGTTCTCTGGTAGCCATTTTAATATCATCGTCACCGTTATGGTTTGTATTACTGGATAAACCAAAATGGAAAATAAACTTTACCAGCCGGCCCATCATCATCAGCCTCATCATTGGTTTTATTGGTGTGCTGCTTTTGTTTAGTCAAAAAGTGGAGGAAGCATTCTCATCTTCTTCGGGTAGCACCGCTAAAATGATTCCATTGTTGATTATTATTATCGGATGTATTTGCTGGGTAGGTGGCTCTTTGTTTTCAAAATATAAAGGCACTGGTTCTGCCACGTCCAATGCTACCTGGCAAATGCTGGCATCTGCTGCGGCTTTTGGCATTTTTAGTATTGTAACCGGAGAAATAAAACATTTTCATTGGCAGCAGGTAAGTA
>CAZDHQ010000788.1:0-2538 GCA_964505135.1 uncultured Ferruginibacter sp. | reverse complement strand
ATCAATAGCCTTAGTTGTATTCCCTTTGCTTTGTTCAATAAGGTATTGTGTAAAGTTGGCTTCGGGGTGGTAGGCAAACGCTTTCACTACTTTATTGAGTTGCTCATTGGCTTTATCCATTTCACCCAAATAAAACCATGCCTGCCCTAAGTTATTTTGAATGGTGGTGTTATCAGGAAATTGCCTGTTTAAATATTCCAATACCGGAATGGCTTTATGTGGTGCGCCACCCATACTGAGCATCGCTGCCAAATTACTCAGCAAGTCTGCATCCGTTGCGTTTTCAGCACATGCTTTGCCCAAAAGATATACTGCAATTTCCGGGCGCCCCAATGTCCAAAATCCGACACCCTCATTGCCAAGCATTGCGGCAGTGTAATTATTATTCTTAAAAAATTTGTAGGCACTTTCTCCGGTAAATTTTTCATCGGAAGCGATGTTTTTTTCTATGTATATGTTTACTTCTTTTAAGTAAGCAGGCATTGTAGCCGCCGTGAGTGTTATTTTGGGAATGGCGGCAATCAGTGGTGCATTCTTAGATGGTACATCAAATGCACCGCCATTTACAGCAGCTTTTACATTTGCATCGGTAGCACCGGCAGGCATTGATGGAATAGAGGTGGACATGCCCATTTGCTCCATCATCTTTTTTTGTTCTGGTGTAAGTTTATCCAGCTGCTGTTGCGCCTGTTTAATTTTATCCTGCATCTCTTTGGTGGTGGAAGGATTTGTTGTTTGAGCAGAAGCAACTGCGCCAAAGAATAATGCAACTGCTATAATGCACGGATGTTTCATTAAGTACATTTTTTTACTTATTATTTTTTTATGTCTATTCAATCATTTTTTTCAACGCATCCAAATCAAAGTTCTTTTCCCAATTATTAAAGAGCCTTGCAGAGAATCCTTTTTCTTTACTGATTTCATACCGGAACTGTACTTCCATCAACAACGGTTTTGTAAGCTGCCCGTTATTGCCGGTGAAGTAAGCCGGGTTCAAAACATAGAGTGCTGATTTATATTCACCCTCTTCATCATAAAACCTGCCCAACGCTTCCAAACTTTGATTGGCATCTTTCAGCATAGTATTTTGATCAACCACTGCGGGCTTTTGCAACCACTCCGTTTTTTGTTTAGCCAGCAAATCTTTCAGCTTAGCTTTTTTAGCTTCATAAATTTTAGGATAGTTCAATTTGTCGGCTTCCAGGTCAGCTCTTCTTTTTTTTGCCCAGTCAGCAGTTTCATTTGCTATTTCATTCAATGCTTTTATATTGAGGTAGTCAAAATTGGCTTTCTCTATTTCCAGGTATTCCAGCATATCTTCCAGGTATTGCTTACGGCTTACAGGTATTAATAATGGCATACCGGGTTTTATGATAAAATAATGACGGTCTATTAACTGGTACGAATCGGGTCCGTGATTGTCATACCTGCTGCCACCCTGCCAATTTTCAACATAACTGTTTCCGGTATTGAGTTTCAGAAAATCGGCATGCTTGTTTTTATAATCGTCAGAACGACCGGTGAGTAAATTTTGTTCTGAAAAATATTGCGATACACGGCTGGGTCTTTCGGTTTTGTCTTTTTCAAAACCAGGTCCTGGTTTGGCTTCTATCGGGAAGGAATAAACCTTACGGCCATATTTCATATAAAATTCACCCGTACCTGCGGGATTGGCGCCGCCTGGTGATATATATGGATTGATGGTAACGTTGAAAACGGTTCTGTATTCATCTACTATTTTGGGTACATGTTCGGTAACATGGCAAACGAGTTGATAAACACCCAGAGTGTATCCATATCTGGCGGAAGTATATTTCCCGTAATCACTATTGCCCCACTTTGCAAAACTTACCCTGACCACACACCCGGTCAATTTAAAATTGTTGCGGCTGGCTTCTTCCATTTTTTCAATGGCGATAAGGTTTTTCATCATCACTGCTTTTTCGGCTGCAGTGCCTTTTAATGAAAAGCCATATTTTGTTTGGGTATGATCGGTATAAATTCCGGCCACATCATCAGCAGTGCCGTTGCAGGGAGTTTGTGGAGCAGTTATTTTTTTTGTTGTTTGCGAAAAGCAGGTGAATGCAGGTAACAAAAAGAATAGTAAAATGAAATTGCGTTTCACAGTATTTAAAATTTTGAATAGAATAACTGGTTAGCTATTATTTATTTCAGTCGTCAGAAGTTAGGCGGTGTAACCGTCCATGCCTGGCCAGTTTTTGCATCAAAACCGTTGGAAGTACTGTTAAGCAGTTTTCCGTTTACATCATAGTTATAATACACCCAGCAAATTCGTTGCGGCTTCAGGCTTACTGTTGTAGCCATTACATTATTGCATGCCCGTGTATCATTACAGGAAAGCACTCTTGCATCTTCAAAATATATTTTATATTTAATCCGGTTGAATGCTGCGTTGTTGGGATTTTTTTCAAGCACATCAATTTGAGCCTGCATAATATTTTTCCCGAGTTGGGTATGCGCTAAAAAATCTGCACTGGCAGAACAGGGCGAAAATTTGAAATTGACGGTTGTGTTTTG
>CAZDHQ010000787.1:0-2539 GCA_964505135.1 uncultured Ferruginibacter sp. | reverse complement strand
AAATCTCGTTGCAGGTCAACAACTTAGACACAAATGAGAAAAATTCTTTGCTGGTTGAATGATCATTGCAAACACAGTTAAGAAAAGCATAAATGCGGATGGCTGCAATATCTCCTCAGATTCAGCATTCAGCACCATGTTACCGCCAAAAAATATTATACCGGCAATACTAAACTGCGTATGTACTGCTCTTCCCTTTCCATACGATAACTGTGGTGTATAATCAATATATATGCCCAATCGTATCCAAAGGAGCCGCCAACTGTACAGGCCAATTGAATAAAAGCAGCTAGCTATCAAAAGCAATAAAACCGCAAGGGCAATTTTTTTATAAGGCTGCTTAAATAAAACGATAATTTTTTCGAATAAGAGATAGTTCAAAACCGTGCAATAGCTAATAAGAAAAACACTGTTGGTGAGCCGGTGTACAAATGTTTCCCGGTAGGCAAAAAATTCACCTATGGAATAGAGAAACAAGAAGCCGAGGCCTGTATATAGGTACAACCGAATTGTTGGGTTACCGCTCTCCATATTCATCAAGGGCATTTAAAGAATGAAAATACCTAAATCTTGCTTATTCATTTGCGTTGTCTATGAAAAGTATGTTTGTGTCTACCAACTACGTATTGGTGTTAAGCAATGTTTAAAAGCGCAGGCAGTTAATATAATTCAACTGGCAACACTTTTTCCCGTTTACAAATAACTGCTGTCGATAGACATTGACCTTTTGGGAACATTATTTTATAAATGTTGCAGCCCATAGATCCTTTCCGTGGCTACGTCTAAATATGCAACAAATCATTTTCCCACCCACGTCTTCCATCAAACGCAAGTCACTGTATAAAATAAAAAGCTTCCGGCCAATGTCTCTTTAATGGCCATGAGCGTGGAATAAAGGACGTTGGCGCAATTTCTATTAGTATTATTTTTCAACATTTCCAATTGCGATAATATGGAAATAAACTAATGTTGCATCCATTAGCTTATGAGATTAATTATCATTTCCAGTATTATAATATTGCTTGCTTCCTGTAACACTAACACAAAATCATCATCTTTAGCAATTGGAGATTCACTGAGTTTACCCAAAGACAGCCTGACCTTTTATTTTCCTGCTGCTACTTTTTATACCACGCCACACTCCGACAGTTTTATTCAAAATTGGTATGCATCAGACTTGTATAATTTTAAAGAGCCGGTATTATCTCAACAGTATTGTGGCCATAATATTTATCGTTTTTTGTGGTTAAGGTCATTTCACCGGCCGGTTGTTTTCACTTTATCACAAAGCAACGATCGAGTTTGGCTCACAACAAAAATGTTGGACCGGGAACCAGAGTTTCAAGACCAAAGAGTTGTCTACTTCTCAAAAGAAGAACAGGCTGAATATACAAAAGAGGGCTATGTTGCCGACAGCACAAAGCCCGATATGATGATAAAATATGCAGACAGGAAAGCAACCATTGTTTACTATAAACGCACTGCTCTTTCAACCAAAGAATGGAATGCATTTGAACAACTGCTGGCAAAAGCAAATTTTTGGATGCTGCCAACTCGTATTGATAGCGGTGATAGCGACGGGGCAAATTGGGTTATTGAAGCACATTTAAAAAATCAGTACCATGTTGTAAGCAATCATAGTCCACATGATGAAACATATTCAAATGCCGGCCTTTATCTTATACAACTAAGCGGCCTGCAGGAAGAAATCTATTAGACCAACCTCCCCCATTTACCGCATTCTATGTCGAAAACTCCATCTGGCGCAGGATGCTTATAGGAGCTGGAACCCATCCATCTGGCGCAGGATGCTCTTAGGCTCATTTGGCGCAGGAAAATTGTGAAACAAAAAACTGTTTGGTGAAGTAAGCATGAAGTGTTCAAATGTGCTTTATGTACTTTTGGCTGTTTAATATTTATTCTTAGTAAAAGCAATATCTTGGTTTAACTTAAATTAATCTTTACCTAAAAAGAATGCGTCTCCTGAGGTATTAATTACGCAAGGATAAGTATTGATTGGACCATTTCCCTCAAACTTCCATTTAATTGAACCATTAGATGCGTCAAGACAATACAGGTAGTTATCATTGCGACTTAAAAATACCAATCCGGCATGGGCCGCAATCATAGGTGCAGTTGCATATTGATAAGGTCCGTCATCATGAAAAAAAGTCCATTTAAGAACCCCATCAACAGCATTTAGTGCATACAATAATGTATTGTCGTTGGCTGCATAAATTGTATTGTCTGATAAATACGGACTTATAAAAACCGGCGAATTAATGTCAATTGTGAAATTCCATATTTGTTTTTGTGTATTGGCATCGATTGCAACAGTAGCTCTTCCTGAATTAAAAGAACCACCGATATAAATAATGTTATTTGCTACCAGCGCATTTGATTTTACGTTTCCTCCGTCTTTAATTTCCCAAAGAAGATTACCATTTGCTGCATCCAGGGCAGCCACCAACGATGCTCCATAGCTAAAATAAACAATGTCATTTTGCACGCAGGGCTTAGCTATTGATAAATCCCCTCT
>CAZDHQ010000786.1:0-2543 GCA_964505135.1 uncultured Ferruginibacter sp. | reverse complement strand
CACAGGCAAAAATCAATGCAGCAGGTGAAATTGATTTATCAGATGCTTATGCAACCGGCATTGGCGATTGGGATAAGGTTTCCATCAGTTGGGGTTATGCTGATTTCACTCCCAGCACAAATGAAACAGCAGTGCTTAATACAATTTTAAGCAACGCAGAAAGGAAAGGATTACAATTCATTAGTGACCGGGATGCAAGAGCGGCTGGCGGTTTACATCCACAGGCGCATTTATGGGATAATGGCAATGATGCTGTGGCCGAATTAAAAGATGTGATAAAAGTCCGCAACAAGGCATTGGCACAATTTGGAGAAAAGAATATTACACCCGGTACTTCTATGGCGATGCTTGAAGATGTATTGGTGCCGATATATTTCTATCACCGTTACCAATTGGAAGCTGTGACCAAAATGGTAGGTGGCATGTATTATACTTATGCTTTGCGTGGTGATGGCCAGGTAATCACTAAATCACTGAGTAAAGAAGAACAGTTAAAAGCATTGAATGCAGTAACTGATTGTTTAAATCCAGATTTTTTAATGGTGCCGGAAAAAATTGTAAAACTTATTCCGCCAAGGCCAGCAGGATATGATTTTACAAGAGAACTATTTAAGAAGAGAACAGGCCTTGCTTTTGATGCTCTGGCACCTGCAGAAACTGCGGCTGATTTCGCATTCTCCTTTTTATTCAACACAGAAAGATTAAACAGGATGGTGGAATATGAAGTATCCAGCGGCGGGTTGGGCGTAACGGACATGGTTACACTATTATTAAATAAAACCTGGAAAGCGCCTTTACAGTCCGGCATGCAAAAATTAATTCAGCAGCAAACAGCACAAGTATTTCTTACCTACCTGTTAGCTGTTTCGGTAGATGACAATGCATCTTTTCAAACGAAAGCTGTTATACAAAAAGCTTTAGAAGAACTAAGCAGCTATATAAAGGCACAACAAAAAATTGTGAAGGATGCATCCCAGCTTGCGCATTTCATGTTGGCATTAAAAAGAATAGAAGCACCAGAAAAAGCAAAACCAACCATACATGCAGCCATACCGCCGGGAGCGCCCATTGGATGTGAGGAAGACTAATTATTGATAGGATTGAATAAATTGGTAAAGATTGAAATGGCTGCCTGCTGTTTCAATCTTTGTTTTTAAATCAGCCTTGCTAACATCTTTCATCCGCTTTTGCTGGATTAAATGATAGGCTCTTTCTGCCAGCAACCATGATTTTTTTTCATTCATTTTTTCTTGCGTTAATGATTCATTGATAGCAGCAAACAACGCTGTTATACCTTCTTTTTTTGATGCAACAGTTTTAATAACGGGCACAGTTACCTGCTTTGATGAAAAAGCCGGTGCCAGCATCATCCGCAGGTTTTTTACAAACAGGTCAGCATCTGGACGGTCGCTTTTGTTCACTAAAAAAATATCAGCAATCTCCATCAATCCGGCTTTCATGGTTTGTACTTCGTCGCCGGCTTCGGGCACTACGGTTACAATGGTAACATCTGCCAGTCCTGCAATTTCAATTTCACTTTGGCCAACACCCACCGTTTCTACAATGATATAATCAAACGGTGCTGCCTTCAATAAATCTGTGATCTCAATGATTTTTGGATGCAATCCACCCAGAGAACCACGGGTAGCCAGTGAGCGGATAAAAACATTTTCATTATTGTACCATTCACTCATGCGTATGCGGTCGCCCAATAATGCACCAAGATTAAACGGTGAAGAAGGATCAACACAAAGCACGGCAACTTTTTTATTTTGCTGCACCATCACATCAATCAACGCATCTACCAATGTACTCTTTCCGGCGCCGGGTGGACCAGTGATCCCAATTACAGGAGTAGATGAAAAAGGCAGTTGCTGTAACAAGGTTTCATAGCCGGCTGTTTCATTTTCTACCAATGAAATAGCACGTGCTATCGAGCGGATGTTACCCTCTTTAATATTTGCTAAATATTCCTGCCACATCAAACAAAATTCAAGGATATTCATTTTAATACCAAAAAAGGTTGTGGAGGCGTGAATGGTGAATCGTCAATCGTGAATATAGATAGCAACAGTATTTTGATCTTGCATTGGTCTATGCCTGTGGGGAGTTTGGATTCAGCTATTCAGAAAAGATCCTGGCATTCTTGAACTGCCATTGACGATTCACCATTCACGATTGACAACCGCTTCTTATCTTCGAAAAACATTCGCTGAACCATGACAAATTTCATCCCCATATTTCCGCTTGGCATTGTAGTCTATCCCGGCGAGGAGCTGAACCTGCATATTTTTGAACCGAGGTACAAAGAACTGATCAATGATATCAAAGACAGCAAAAAATTATTTGGCATCCCATCGGTCATTAACAACAAGGTAAATGAGATGGGTACCCTGGTGGAGCTTACCAGCATCTCCAAAGTATATGACAATGGAGAAATGGATATCAAAACAAAAGGCGTAAAAATATTCAGGATACTGGAAGTGATTAAAACATTGCCTGATAAATTGTACAGCGGCGCTATCGTAAATTATCCTTCTAAT
>CAZDHQ010000785.1:0-2556 GCA_964505135.1 uncultured Ferruginibacter sp. | reverse complement strand
GTATCGTCCTAATAATGAGGCGGTGATAGTGGTAGGAGATATAGATGTAAACGAAGCTGAACGTTTGATAAAAGAAAAATTCAGTGGTTTTAAAAACCCTGTACCTGGAAAGCCAAGAGGTGGCATTACAAGTTTGTTACCCCGTACCGCAAACAAGGCGATGGTAGTAAGTGACAAAGAAGCCAGCTATACTGCTATTCAAATCTTTGGCAACTATTCAAAAGCAAAGGAAGAAGCTACGATTGGAAATTACCGTGGTAGCATCATTAAAAATTTATTCAACGGTATGCTGGCGCAAAGGTTAGAGGAATTAAAGAATGCTTCCAATCCACCATTTGTTTATGCATCTGCCAATGTGGGCGGCGGCTGGATCAGGGGTTGGGAATCTTTTAGTGCATTTGCTGTATGCGGAACCAAACAACTTAAGGATGCAACAGAGGCATTGATTAGAGAGAGTATGCGTGCAAAAAAGTTTGGCTTTACTGCTGCTGAACTGGAAAGAGCAAAAGCCAATACACTGGTGCAGTATGAAAGCATGTACAATGAAAGGGACAAAACAGAATCAGGCCAACTGGTGAATGAATTAGTAAGACATTTCCTCACCAAAGAGCCGGTGCCGGGCATTGAGTGGGAATACAGCTTTACAAAGGAGACATTGCCTGGCATTTCCCTGGCTGAAGTAAATGCAGTGGCTAAGAAAATTGATATTGACAAAACATTCTTCGCTTTGGTTACAGCCAAGGAAGATCCTGCATTACCAGGTGATGCCACCTTGATGAAATGGGTAGCTGATGAAGTAAAAAAGCCGGTATTAAACTATGCTGAAACAAAACTGGCTTCTTCCTTACTGAGTGCTGAACCCGTTGCAGGCAGCATTACCAAGGAAGAAAAGAATGATAAGCTTGGTACCAGCATTTATACCCTGAGTAATGGAGCGATAGTTACCATTAAACCAACTGATTTTAAAAACGATGAAGTAGTGTTGAACAGCAATCGTATGGGTGGCTCCAGTTTATACAATGGTGCAGATTATCAAAGTGCTACTTATTCCAATAACGTGGTGGAAGAAATGGGCTATGGTAATTTCTCCAATACAGACCTCCAGAAATTTTTAGCTGGTAAAAAAGTGTCTGTAAGTACCGTGGTAGAAGATTACAATGAGTATGTAACGGCCAGCTGCGGCGTAAAAGACCTGGCAACTATGTTTGAATTGATTTATCTAAAATGTACAGCACCCCGTAAAGATGAAACAGCTTTTGAATCATTCAAGAGCCGGGAAAAGCAGCAGTTAGAACAAATGATGCAGGATCCGCAGTTTGCCTTTGCAGAAAGTGCTTACAATGATTTGTACCAGCGTCACCCAAGGGCGCATATCAGTTCTGTGCCTGCAGATTTTGATGCCATCAATATTGATCATGCTATCGAATATTACAAACAGCGGCTGGGCAATATGAACGGCATGCATTTCTTTATTGCCGGAAATGTGAAGCCGGAAGAAATAAAACCGCTGCTGGAAAAATACATTGCATCTATTCCAGGCGCACCAATTGAAACTACCTATAAAGATTTAAAGATGATTCCGAAGTCAGGCGTAAATAGTTTCACATTCAAAAAAGGAAAGGAAAAGAAAGCTATGCTGATGCATTACACCTATGGTAAAACGCCGTTTAATGCGGATGATGCTACCAACCTGAATGTGCTGAATGAAATCATCAACAATAAAATCATTGATACCATCCGTGAAGCCATGAGTGCGATATACGGCGGTGGTATCGGCGGCTCTTTGCAAAAAATACCGGATGAAAGATTTATGCTTCGTTCCGGTTTCCCATGCGGACCAGAAAATGTGGCAAAAGTAGATGATGCATTTTGGAAGATTATTGAGTCTGTTAAGAAGCCAGGCGGCATTACAGCAGCCGATATTGCCAAAGCAGTGAAGCCATTGCTGGAAAGAAATAAGGTAAGGCTAAAATCAAATCCCTTCTGGATTGGCATTATGCAGGATGCAGATAAGAATGGTTATTCACCTGAGCGACTGCTAACGTACGAAGACCGTATTAATGCACTTACGCCTGAGAAGTTGGTTGAGATTGCCAATAAATATTATACCAGGGAAAACGTGTATACGGCAACACTGTTACCGGAAGAATAAGAATTGAAATGTCTTTTTAATAATCGAAAAGGCCGCAATTTTTTGCGGCCTTTTTTATATAGTCCCTGCTTTGTTTGTATCAGTAATTAGGATGCAGGAAGGAAAACTTTAAGAGAGACAGTTTAGTATAACTAAATTTTCACCAATCCTTCCACTAATTTATCATTAACCAATTTTTTCAAAAAATCAACCTAAATTACAATGCAATAAAACGATTGACTAAGACCATTTACAGTTCGGCTTATTTCAACAAACAGTTTTAATTAAACAAGAATTAAATCTACAGGCATGAAGTTAAAACTGCTGGTTACTTCTTTACTGGCTACGGTAGTTATTTTAGTAGCATGCATGCATACTGGCAATGATGGCAATGCAATGCCCGACAAAGTGAGCTACAACTTTCA
>CAZDHQ010000784.1:0-2563 GCA_964505135.1 uncultured Ferruginibacter sp. | reverse complement strand
AACCATGTAACCATTTATCAAATCCGACATCAACAAATCCTACATCCGCCATTTATCATTGCACCTTCTATAAATAAAATATCCTGCACTCAAAGGCCACTGCCTTACCCCTCCCCTTGGGGGAGGATGGGTGGGGCTTCTATTCCGTCCTCAAACTCTTCACCGGGTTTGCCACCGCTGCCTTAAACGCTTTGTATCCTACCGTAACCCATGCAATCAAAATAGAAGCAACAATCGCAACTAAAAATACGCCCACCCCTATTTCGATTTTATACGCAAAATCTTTTAACCAGGTATGCATCAGGTACCAGGCCGCTGGCGCAGCAATTACAAAAGCGATGGTGATAAGGATGGTAAATTCTTTTGAGAATAAGTACAAAATGCTTTGCACGCTTGCCCCCAATACTTTTCTTATACCAACTTCTTTTGTTTTTTGAACTACCATAAAACTAACGAGACCGTATAGCCCAAGACAACTGATGAAAATGGCAATGATGGCATAAACTTTATACATCATGCTGATGCGCTGTTCATTGGCATAGTATCGGTTGATATTTTCATCAAGGAAAGATGCATTGTACACATACTCCGGAAAATATTTATCCCACAGGCTTTTGATTTCATCTTTACTTATCCCCAGGTTACTGCTGGAAAGGCTGATGCCCACTGTTTGATACCAGCGCTTATTGGGAAAGATAGCAATAGGCTGTATTTCATCCCTGAGTGAGGCTTGTTTAAAATCTTTTACAACACCTACTACGGGCATGGGTCTTTTTCCACCGATTCTAAGCATTTTTCCAATTGCATCCTGTGGATTGGTTATACCACACTTTTTTATCAGTGTTTCGTTTACTACGTACTCCCGAACGGTATCACTGGCATTATAAAATCTTCCCGCTGATAGCTGTAAGCCAAATGTGTTGACATAGTTATAATCAGCCTGCTTCAACTGCACACTAAAATCACGGTCTTCCATTTTATCAAAAGCAAAATTGCTGCCCCAGGAATTATCACTGCTGGGCGGATCGGCACTAAAGCTCACCTGCTTTACATCTCTTCTTGCCAGCAGCTCGTTTTTAAATGCATCATGCCGCATTCTTGAAACACTGTCGGCATTCATGTATAAAACCAGCACGGCATCTTTATTAAAACCCAGGTCTGCTTTTTTTATAAAGTTCATTTGGCTGATAGCGATGATGGTAGCGATAATTAAGATTTGAGAAAACGCAAACTGCATTACCACCAGCACACGTCTTAATGAAACGCTTCCCACTTTAGAGGTGTTTATCTTATTTTTAATTGCTTCTACTGGTTTAAATCTACCCATAATAAATGCCGGGTAGACACCCGATAAAATAATAGTAACAAGCGTTATTATCACTACAAATAAGACACTCCCGTTATTAAAAAGGGAAAGCTTGTTTTGCACCACCATTATATTCTTGATATAGGGCAATGCCAACCAGGCAAGGAATACAGCTAACAAAGCAGACACCATTACCACTGCGGCAGTTTCAATAAATACCTGCATTTTCAGTTGCAGCTTGCTGCTGCCCATCACTTTTCTAATACCTACTTCTTTACTTCTCGTTACAGCAAGTGCAGTAGATAGATTTACAAAATTGATGCAGGCCATCAGTATGATGAGTAAACCAATAAATGCCAGTGTATACAAAGAAGCTTTGCTGGTAACATGATCTCCATTGGTGGAAGAGCCAAATCGTTCATCAAAATGAATATTCTTTAATGGCTGTAAAAAATTAATACGCCCTGAGTGCCGCTGGTTATCATCATATTTTTTATTAAATCCTGCAAGCTGCTGATCAAATGCATTTACATTAGCATTGGATGGTAATAAAACATATACCTGGTGATTGCTGGTATTGGTTCCCCAGTCATCCTGTGGCCATGTTTTATCATAAGATTTAAAGTGCTCATAAGAAGCCACAATCTGAAAAGGGAAATCACTGTTGGCGGGTACATCTTCAAATACGGCAGCCACCTGCATTGCCTGTTCCTCGTTATCAATAGCAATGGTTTTACCAGTAGCATTCTGCCAGTTACCAAAATACTTTTCAGCAATAGATTTACTGATGGCAGCGCTGTTTACATCCTTTAATACATCAGAATTACCCGAAAGGAATTTTACTTCAAAAATTTTAAGCAGTTCTGGTTCTCCATAAAACACCCCCGTTTCTTCCCTAAACTTTTTATCTGCACTGGTATTAGCATTATCTCTAACGGTTACCTGTACACCATAATTTTGCATTAGTTCTGCAAACTGGTATTCCGGGTTGTCTTTCCTTAGGTACTTGATTACTGGAAAAGGAACACCATTGGTAAAGTGCTCGCCGTCAGCATCTTTCTGTTTGGTTACTACCTGGTATATATTATTGTAATTAGCAAGGTGCTTATCATAACTGTTTTCATATTGTATTACTAAAAAAACAATGATACAAGCAGCCAGCGCTACACCCAATCCAAGTATGTTAAGCGTAGCATGTTTGCGGTTACGAAGCAGGTTTCTAAAGGCAGTTTTAAAATACGTTTTGATCATGGCCTG
>CAZDHQ010000783.1:0-2564 GCA_964505135.1 uncultured Ferruginibacter sp. | reverse complement strand
CATAGGAATTTAATTTTTTCAAACAAAGGCAATTTTTTGGGCCGGGCATCGAATCATATTTAAACTTCACAGGCGCCTGTGCTGAGAAAGGTGTTGTGTGCTGCCTCGGCATCGCATGCTTGTAGATTTATTCTTTATTTAGCAGTGCGATTTTTAAAAACTTCCTCTTTTGATATTGCAAAAAATTGATTGGGCAATTTAACGCAATAATTGCTCCAAAGCGTTATTAACCTTATTAAAATTAAATCGTTCCAGTACCCGTTCCATGTTTTGTTTAATGGCATCATTTTGAAGGTTCCCAATAGAACCCTCGTGTGTATGGTTCACTTCAGTTGAGTAGGTAAATTTATTTTGTTCAATGTCCATTCCCACTTTCTTATATGCATCTCTAAAAGGCAGTCCGCCAACCACCAACTTATTTACTTCCTCCACACTAAAGAGATACTTATATTTTTCATCCTTTAGTAAATCTTTTTTAACCGAAATATTACTCAGCATTAAACCTGCCATTTCAATACAATCTTTCAATGTTTTAAATGCCGGAAACAAATGTTCTTTTAATAACTGCAAATCACGGTGATAACCAGAAGGCAGATTATTCGTCATCAGCATAATCTCGTTTGGCAAAGCCTGTATGCGATTGCAGTGCGAACGAATCAGTTCAAAAACATCTGGATTTTTTTTATGCGGCATAATGCTGCTGCCTGTAGTTAGTTCATCAGGGAAACTAACAAATCCAAAATTTTGATTCAGGAACAAACAGGCATCCATGCTCAACTTAGAAAGTGTAGCAGCAATATTTGCCATTGCAGAAGTAACAATTCTTTCTGTTTTGCCACGGCCCATTTGAGCATACACCACGTTATAATTCAAATCTTCAAAGCCAAGCAATTCAGTCGTCATCTTCCTGTTGATAGGAAAGGAAGAACCATAGCCTGCAGCAGAACCCAAAGGGTTTTTATTCACCACTTCAAAAGCAGCCTGCAGCGTAATTACATCATCTACCAAACTTTCCGCATAAGCACCAAACCACAAACCAAAAGAGGATGGCATTGCTAATTGCAAATGTGTATAGCCTGGCAATAAATCATTTTTATGTTCATTGCTTTTTTCAATCAGCAAATCAAAAAATGACTTTACAGCAATTGCCAGTTGTTCAATCTCACTTCTTAAAAACAATTTTAAATCGACCAGCACCTGGTCGTTCCTGCTTCTTGCGCTGTGAATTTTCTTTCCGGCATCACCCAGCTTTTTTGTAAGCATGAGCTCCACCTGTGAGTGGATATCTTCCACCCCTTCTTCCAACTTAAAACCAGGCTTACTTACTTCTTTAAAAATGTTCTTGAGCTCTGCTTCCAGCAATTGTAAATCTTCTGGAGGCAACAAGCCAACAGCAGTCAGCATTTTTGTATGCGCCAAAGAACCCAATACATCAAATGGTGCCAATAGCAAATCCATTTCACGGTCGTTACCTACAGTGAATTTTTCTACTTCTGCTAATGCTGTTTTATCTTTTTGCCAGAGCTTCATACCCTATCCCCTAGAGGGGAATATTGTTTTAGTTATAAAATTTGTTCTACCAACTGAATATATGTTCCAATTCCCTCTTCAATTTCTGAAAGGTAAATATATTCATCCGCAGTATGACTTCTTGCACTATCTCCAGGTCCCATTTTCAAGGTCGGAAACGGCATCAGCGCTTTATCAGAAGTTGTTGGTGAGCCATAATATCCTCTTCCTAAATTCATCCCTGCCTTCACAAGCAAATGATCCAGCGGAATAGAAGTTGATTTCATCCTGGTTGTTCGTGGCTTGAATTCACTTTTCAAATTCGCTTTCAGATCAGCCAAAATTTCTTCAAAAGTATAAAGCTCATTCACCCTTACATCAATTACAAACTTGCATTGAGAAGGCACCACGTTATGCTGTTTGTTTTCCGTTTCAATAACGGTAACGGTTAACCGGGATTCACCCAATAGATCACTTACCTTATCAAACTTTTTATTCCTGATCCATGTGATATCATCTATTGCTTTGTACAAAGCATTCTCCCCTTCGTTTCTTGCAGCATGTCCTGCCCGGCCCTGTGCCGTGCAATCAATTACCATCAGGCCTCTTTCTGCAACCGCCATTTCTAATTTAGTTGGTTCACCCACAATGCCATAATTGATTTGACCTAAATAAGGTAACACCAGTTCAATACCATTCACACCACTGATCTCTTCTTCAGCGCTTGCTGCAAATACCACATTGTGCTTAGCATCTTGAACATCATAAAAATGAAGAAAAGTTGCGATCAATGAAACCAGGCAACCACCGGCATCATTACTTCCTAAGCCAAATAATTTTCCATCTTTTACAACTGGTGTAAAAGGATCCATCGTATAGCCTTTGTTAGGCTTTACTGTATCATGATGAGAATTTAATAAAACGGAAGGCTTTGCCGGATCGTAGGTTTTATTTTTTGCATACACATTATTGCCCACCCTTGCCCATGGCACTTTACGTTCTTCAAAAAAGTTAACCAGTATCTCCGCCGTATCATTCTCCTCTTTTGAAAAAGA
>CAZDHQ010000782.1:0-2567 GCA_964505135.1 uncultured Ferruginibacter sp. | reverse complement strand
ATGGCGCTTTATATTCAAAAGGCTTCTTTCTTATTTTAGGCAAACCGCCTACATAAAATTCAAAATTGCTGATCTGCATTTCTTCATTGTATTTACCCAGGTACAAATTAGGAATGCCCGGGGCCACGCCGATATCTGTGATCACCGTTACATTTTTTTCTTTTGCCAGTGCATCCAGGTCAAGGGAATTTTCAGGGAAGAAAGAAATATCAGATACATTTTTGCCGCATTCAATTACGGCTTTCAATGTGTCAAAGCCCATAAAGCCTGGCACCGCAGTTACTACCAAATCAAAATCCTTGAGCCATTCTGCGTAGCTGCTGTAATCTCTCAGGTTGGCCTGTTTGGTTTCAATAGATGGATTTCTTTTTTTGAGAGCATCCAGGTTCTGCTGGCTGAGGTCAAAAGAAGTTACCTGGAACGCCGAAGCCAAATCCAATGCCATGGCGCTGCCCACCATGCCTGCTCCTAATACTGCAATTTTCATATTTGTTTTTTTCTATGGTCAATAAGAGGGCTAATGTAGGGGGATTTTTTGGATTGGAGAAGGTTGATGTGTTATTGGATTATAGTCAACCTGTTTCAGGATGAGGCAAACTGAAGCTAAAGTTTTTATTGGTCAAGCCTGTGTTTTGGCAAATCCGATGTTATAGACCGTTATAAGAATATTCGAACTTGTCATAACTGTCGTATTTCTCCTGATTGTAGTCTATCAGAAAAACCTTTAGTAAGTCATAGTTTTCGGAAAAAAGCTTTACATATTCATCGGGTGTTAAAGTATAAGATCGATTTGCAGTAATTAGCTCTTTTTGGTAAAAAGCTTTATCATTTTTCAACAACCGCAAAAGTCTAATAATGTTCATTGAATCAATGGGTTTCTGAAAAGGTATTATATCGCAATCATAGAACCCTCTATCATAGGTTAGTGCGAATTGCATTTCAGAATTTGTCCACAGATAGTATTTCCACATCCCGTTGTCTGAAGATTTCGCTAAAGTAAAAGAGATATCTGCTAAGATGTCCAGGCTATAATTTGATAATTCGGCAGGTGTTGTCATCATAGAAAAATCTGTACCTATTATGAATGAGTTTCTTTTCATTTCCAGAAAGGATCACTTTCATTGTCACAAAATTTTTCTGTGCTCAGGCTAACGACACCCCGAATCGACTTTAAATCACATTTATTTTGAATTTCTCCAAAAAGTATTCTTTCCTCGAATCGAACATGTTCAGTTATTAGATTGTGAAGTAAAGTGAGATTGTCTTTATCTTTTAATCGATTCATAATAATATCCTTTATCTGCTCGTGCTGTTCAATAGCCATTGTTTTGTGAGTATTGATTTCACCTAAAAGAGGAAAAATGTATTTCTCTTCGATTTCGAAGTGAGGCAAAAGATGATTTTCAAAATACCACTTAACATATTTACCAATTCTTTCGGGTTCAATATTTTTTGCAAGACCCGTTTTTATTTTCCATGCAAGTAATAATGTATGATGATGTTCTCTGCTTAATTGAATTAGTTCATTTGCCCGCTTTATTGGTTTTATATCTTTGGTTACTCTGTACTTTAATTTTTCAATAAGGTTCGAATTATCAGAATCAGCGTACATGCCAAAAGCATTTAACAGTGTCCCCTTAATATTGTGCTTGTTTGAGGAAATGGCGAACACTATCATTTCGTCACCGGGGTCTGTGTCACCTTCAAAGCGATATATCTCGTCAATTTCAAAGTCTTCCGCATTAAGCCTGTGGTTTTCATTATGGCAATAAATGCAATCTCCATCCTTTAATAATGCAAAATCAAGTGTGTAACCTCTTTTAAAAAGGTCATTAAGTGCTTCTGATACGGTTAAATAATTATTCATGTTTTTATAATTTTGAATATCCTATTAAACTTACTGATAACGGGAAGGGATTTGCGTTCGGTGGAAAGTCGATATTGTGTCTGCCCATAACTGAATCCCAATAAAGTTGTGACTTAGCATGTTTATATTGCATATAACGGGCAGGGATTTTTGCAAGTGTGGCATTAGCATTCCGTCCGCCCAAATCCGCTGCTAATTTGAATTACTGAAGTTGAAGTTAAGAACTAAAGCTCAAAGTTGTTTGTCTAGCCCGAACAAATGCCTGGCTTTGGTGCTTGGGCTTATGTGGCTTGCAAATGTGCTTACACCTGTGCATTGGCTTTTAATATTGTCTATATGCCTTTTCATGTGCTAGTTTAATTTCGTCAGCCAATGATTTAGGTTCAATAACTTTCATATTGTCACCGAATGAAAGTAATTCCATTACTAGGTCATGTGTCAAACAAAGTTTAAGTTTTATTTTCATTTCTTCGTCATTGTCCACTAAAACTTGTTGAGTTTCATGTAATGGTAGTGTCTTGATATATTTACCTTGAAATGGGTCAAATGATAAAATGATGTCTTGTGGTTCTTCGTCATTTGGGCTGATAATCCCAAAGCAGTAACGATAGCTTTGTTCAATACTGTAATTGTCTGGGTGCTGATAGTTTAGATTGGTGATTTCAAGGTTTGTCAAACGGTCCAGTGCAAAACTCTTGAT
>CAZDHQ010000781.1:0-2583 GCA_964505135.1 uncultured Ferruginibacter sp. | reverse complement strand
TTGGCTGGACGGTGTTTGGGGGTATGATAGCAGCTACTACATTGGCCATCTTTGTGGTGCCGGTATTATTTGCGTTGATTACCAAAATCTCTTACGGTAAAAAATTAAAGCGGTTAGAAGAAGAGAAAAAAGCAGAAGCAGCGATTGATCAGTCAATTATTGATAATAAGCTGGGATAGGATTTAGGTAAATTATTTAAGGGCTGAAGAGTTTATTTTCTTCAGCCTTTTTTATTAAACTCGTAAAAACAATTGGATGATTATTGAAGAATTAAGTGAAAGCAATCTTGAATCATTAATTCCGCTTGTGATTGCTTTGTGGCCGGACTGTAATGAGGAAGAAGAATTGGAAAATTATCAGCAGCTCATCAATTCGGTTAATGGTACCTGTTACCTTGCAAAAGAAAATGATTACTATATTGGATTTATACATTTGGGCACCCGCAATGATTATGTTGAAGGCTCTTCAAGCTCACCGGTGGCTTATATTGAAGGTATTTATGTAAAACCTTCCTCTCAGCAATTAGGAATCGGAAGAAAACTGGTTGAAGTTGCGGAGAGATGGGCAAGGGAACATGGCTTTACAGAGTTGGCATCAGATACAGAAATCACCAACAAAGAAAGCATTTCATTTCACCTGCGTACAGGATTTGAAGAGGCGGGAAGGATTGTCTATTTTATTAAACGATTGTAAGACTATTGAATTCGTAGTTCATTTTGCAAAGTAAACTTCTTACCTCCTACAACTATTAAACTGCCCGCAGAAGATATTGTTTGCGGTACATTCAAAACACATTCTCCATTAGCCAAAGGATAAATTAAAATTTGATCTCCTGCAGGCAAAACAGCAGGGGGAACTTTTCCATTCAGCCAATTAACACTGTTGTTCCAGTTGCCGTTTCCAATAAACGTGTACACGTTAACAGGAGCGCTGTTGCACATCACATAATTTAGCCGCTGCCAGATATTATCACACAAAGCAAAGGATACTTCACCCTGGCCTGGATCATTGCCCATCCTTACCATTACCAATCCTTTAGATGGAACAATGCTGATAATCTGTCCATTTTTACCCAGGGCACTGTACATATCAATGGGTGCATTGGGTGCATAAGATCCGGGAATAACCAACTGTGATGTAGGTATCATGTAAGAACCCTTCCCATTCAGCCACCAGAGATAACCATAACCATAATTCAGTTGTTGTGAGGTATTGAGCATGTCATGTTTGTAAATGGCGTCACGGAGCAGTGTGTCTGTATTCCAAATGCAATTATTTTGCATCAGTAATCCCAACCTTGCCATGCTTCTTGCTTTACTGTAGAATACATTATCATAGTCAACCGTAAGCCATAAACCTGTGATTCCTGTTTTGTTCTTAAGTGCTGTTTGAGTATAGGTATTGATGGGTTGACTCGTTGCATTTTCAATTACTTTTTCAAGCAGTGTGTATGGTGCATTATGATAAGCCCACCGACTACCTGCAGGTGCCAGGTATTGCAGGCAACTATCTAGTGTGCAATGATTATCCGGAACACCGTCATCCAAACCTGTGGTCATGGTGATTTGATTGCGGATGGTTATCTTGCCTTCCTGTGCTGTAGTGCAACTTGTCCAGCCGGTACCCAGGTATTTTGATGTGCTGTCTTTGATAGATAGGAAGCCATCTTCCTGTGCCTTGCCAATTAAAAAAGATGTGATTGTTTTTCCTGCAGAAGCCCAATACCAGAGACTGTCTTTACTAAAGGTTCCGAAATATTTTTCCAGTACAATTTTCCCATCTTTTAAAACGATGAATGCTTTGGAGTTTTGCTGATCCAAATAATTGTATAAAGAATCAATACGGTTAGTGCACCAGCCGAGTGATGAAGGAGATAATGTATCCCAGTTATTGCCTGCTAATGGAGGGAAGTATAATGATTGTGCTGAAGTCCGTAAAACTATAAATAGTAAAAGAAGCGTAAACAACTTTCTCATCATTGCAGCTTTTGATTCGGACGCTTGGACTGTTTTAAAACAGATGGTTTAAAGAGTTATAAAAACTTCTTAATAAGATTCACTTTCATTAGGAAAATCTCTTGACTTCACATCACTGATATATTGCTTGATTGCACCAGTGATCTGTTCATCCAGGTTGAGATAGCGGCGCAAAAATCTTGGTTTAAATTCTGTATTGATACCAAGCATATCATGCATTACCAATACTTGTCCATCGCAATAGCCACCTGCACCAATCCCAATGGTAGGGATGCTTAAACTCTCGGTAACTTCTTTTGCCAGCATGGCTGGGATCTTTTCCAGCACAATTGCAAAGCAACCTGCTTCCTGCAGCAGCATTGCATCTCTTCTTAGTTTATCTGCTTCCACATGCTCTGTTGCTCTTACTACGTAGGTGCCAAACTTATTAATTGATTGAGGCGTTAAACCTAAATGTCCCATCACAGGTATGCCAGCACTTACAATTTTTTTTACGGAGTCAATCACTTCTTCGCCTCCTTCCAGTTTTACCGTATGTCCACCGCTTTCTTTCATAATCCTGATGGCTGAAGCCAAGGCTATTTCTGAGTTGGATTGATAATACCCG
>CAZDHQ010000780.1:0-2588 GCA_964505135.1 uncultured Ferruginibacter sp. | reverse complement strand
TAACGAAAGCAAAACATCATGGAAAAATCAAGTTTAGCCAAACAGGCGATGGAACAGGGAAAGGGAATCCTGCGCCTGGCACCCAACTGGGTACCCCGTTCATTTTGTGTACCCGGCCGCCGTATCAAACTGCACCCGGATGATTATTATATATTGGGCGGGCAACGTGGCGGTATCGATGAACGCTGGTTCTCTTCCACCACGCCGGCTAAAAATGGTCCGCTTACCGGTGAGCATGAGGGATTGAGTTTTGTGGTGGTTGGCAAGGGTAATCATGCGGAAAAGATTTTATTAAAAGATGTAGTGGATGAATTAAAAGGCGAACTGATCGGCAACCGCTTATGGGATGAATACCAAAGCTGGCCGATGTACTCCAAGTTTTTTGACAACATGGGTCCGCTGCCGCACCACATACATCACAACGATGAAAAAGCAGCATTGATCGGCCAGAAAGGCAAACCCGAAGCTTACTATTTTCCACCGCAGGTGAACAACCATGGCCGCGATTTTCCTTATACTTTTTTTGGCATTGCTCCCGGTACTACCAAAGAGCAAATAAAAGAATGCCTGATGAATTTCACCAAAGGCGACAACAAAATCACCAACTACTCACAGGCATTTAAACTGGAGCCCGGCACCGGCTGGGATGTACCACCGGGCATGCTGCATGCACCCGGCAGTATGTGTACTTACGAACCACAAAAAGCCTCCGACGTATTTGCGATGTACCAGTCGCTGGTGAATGAGGCCATCATACCGGAAGAATTATTATGGAACGGAACACCAGCCGATAAGATTGGTGATTATGATGAACTGATGAGTGTGATAGACTGGGAACTGAATGTAAATCCCAACCTGATGGAGAAACATTTTATGGTTCCCAAACCGGTGAAACCATTGGAAGAAATGCAGGCTGCAGGCTATGTAGAGAAATGGATCTGTTATAAATCGGCATCCTACAGCGCAAAGGAACTCACCGTTGAGCCCGGCGCTACCGTAACGATTTACGACCAGGCTGCTTATGGCATGATCATGATGCAGGGCCATGGCACTATGGGTGTATGGGATATTGAAACACCTGCACTGATTCGCTATGGACAATTGACCAACGATGAATATTTTGTGAGTGAGCAGGCCGCTAAAGAAGGCGTTACCATTGTAAACAAATCTTCTTCAGATCCGATTGTAATGTTGAAACATTTTGGGCCTGGTAATCCTGATTTGGTCTTGTAAGCAGCAGACCATTATTAAACCACAATAGCCAAAAAAAATGTTCGATATCCAATGCTCAACAATCAATTCTCAATTAAAATGCAGTTGCTTCTGTAACTGAAAATTAAGCGTTGAAAATTGATTGTTGAACATTTGTCATTGCCTAAGAGGGTTTATCTAAAAAAACATCATGCAAAAAAGTTCGCAGTCAAAGCTTAAGTGGTTACTAATCCTTTCAGGAATTGTTGCTTTAGCAGCAGCTGCTTTTTTCTTTTTAAGAACTGATTCAGGTTCGACAAAATTGACGCTGAAAAAAAATGCACACGTCATTTTGATTGGCAATAACCTTGGCTCAAGAATGATGAACTTCGGTCATTTTGAAACGGCCTTACAACTCCGCTATCCTGATAGCATGTTGTACATCCGCAACATGTGTGATGGCGGTAACACACCCGGCTTCAGGCCACACTCGGGCCGGCCTACACCATGGGCATTCCCGGGTGCTGAAAAATTTCAGACAGAGCTGGCTACGCTTCCCGGCACGGAAGGTTTTGTGGAAACCCCTGACCAGTGGCTCACCAAACACAAGGCTGATATCATCATCGCCTTCTTCGGGTTTGATGAATCATTCCAGGGAAAAGCTGGACTCGAAAACTATAAAGCAGAATTAGACTCCTTTATAAAATACACTTTGCATCAAAAATACAATGGCGTATCTGCACCGCAACTTGCCATTGTTTCACCCATTGCCTTTGAAGACCTCTCCGGCAAATTTGATCTGCCAAATGGCAAAACAGAAAACGAAAACCTTGCCCTGTACACAGCTGCCATGAAAGAAGTTGCAGCCAAAAACAAGGTGCATTTTTTAGATGTGTATGCGCCAACAAAAGAGTGGTTTGCAGATGAAGCCACTGATTTAACTATTGATGGCTCACAACTTACGGATGCAGGTTATGCAAAGCTGGCACCAGTGCTTGCTGATGGCATTTTCGGGAAAGCGGATGCTGTAGCAGAAGCCAACCGGTGGCTGGTACATGCAGCTGTAATGGAGAAAAACTGGATGTGGCACAACGACTTTAAAATCCCCAACGGGGTACATGTTTTTGGTCGTCGTTATGATCCTTTTGGACCAGGCAATTACCCTGCAGAATTGATTAAGATAAGGGAGATGACGGTGCTGAGAGACCAGGCCATTTGGAAAGCCAACAAGGGAGAAAAGATGAACCTCGACTCTGCTGATAAATTAACATCTCCCCTGCCAGTGGTGAAAACCAATTACACACCAAAAGAAGGCAACGGTAGTCTCCGGTATTTGTATGGGGAGGAAGCCCTTAGCAAATTCAAAATGGCACCGGGTTACAAGATTGATCTATTTT
>CAZDHQ010000779.1:0-2594 GCA_964505135.1 uncultured Ferruginibacter sp. | reverse complement strand
CTTGTAAGTAAATCCACCATGACCAATGATGGTTTCATCCGGTTTTTTGTCCTTATGCAGAATGGAAAAACCAACACTTGATTTCACTAATGCTGCTGAAGTAAGTAAAGCGCCATTCCTGATAAATTTTCTTCTTGAATCCATAGCAAGCAATTATTATGATAAAATGTTTTTTACAATTTTTCCTTCCACATCAGTTAACCTGAATCTTCTTCCCTGCGATTTAAAGGTGAGGCGTTCATGATCAATACCCATCAGGTAAAGCAAGGTAGCCTGGAAGTCGTGCACATGCACCGGATCTTTTACAATGTTATAACTAAATTCATCCGTTACACCAGCACCTGCCATCCACATGGTAAAGCAACGGGGATGATGATCTCTTCCATAATCAGTAGCAGTGAGCTTTCCTTGTGAGTAAACCGTTCTGCCAAATTCTCCACCCCATATTACTAAGGTATCTTCTAACAGACCTCTTCTTTTTAAATCTGTGATCAATGCAGCAGTTGCCTGGTCGGTAGTTTTACATTGATTGGTGATGCCTGCAGGCAAACCTCCATGCTGATCCCATCCCTGGTGATAGAGCTGAACAAACTTTACATCTTTCTCTAAAAGCTTTCTTGCCAAAATGCAATTGGCTGCATAAGTGCCGGGGTCTTTACTATCGGGGCCGTATAAGTCAAAAACTTCTTCGGGCTCATCATTGATGTTCATCACTTCCGGAATAGAAGTTTGCATACGATAAGCCATTTCATATTGTGCAATACGTGCTGTTACTTCCGGGTCAGCATAGGCACTATTTTGCAACTGATCCAGCTTATATAAATACTCAAGCATTTGTTTCCTGTCTGCACCGTCATAGCCTTCGGGATTATCTAAGAACAATACAGGATCTTTGCCCGACCTGAACTGTACACCCTGGTGCTCTGATGGTAAAAATCCATTGCCCCAAAGCCTTGCATACAACGGCTGGTCTTTTGCGCCGTTCTTTGAAACCAGTACGATAAAGGATGGCAGATTATTATTATCTGATCCTAATCCATAACTGATCCAGGAGCCAATGGAAGGCCTGCCCGGTAATTGATTGCCTGTTTGAAAAAATGTAATGGCAGGATCATGATTGATGGCTTCTGTATAAATGGATTTCACCATGCAGAGATCATCCACCACTTTCGCTGTATGCGGCATCAGTTCACTTACCCAGGTACCACTTTGGCCATATTGATTAAACTTAAATGCAGAAGGTGCAACAGGTAATATACTTTGATTGGCACTCATGCCCGTCAAGCGCTGTCCGTTTCTCACCGATGCCGGAAGGTCTTTGCCCATCATCTCTGTAAGCAAAGGTTTGTAGTCAAAGGTTTCAATTTGTGAAGGGCCACCACTCATGAACAGGTACACCACCCGTTTTGCCTTGGGTGCAAAATGCGGAATGGCTTTTAAAATATCCGCTTCTGTTTCACCGCCACCATCCACCATTCGTTTCATGGCGGATGAATTGCAACCGAGCAATGAGCCCAACGCAACAGCACCCAACCCAAAGGAAGTTTGTGTTAGAAACCTGCGCCTGTCCATTCTTCCATGCAATTCGTTGAATGCAGGATGGTTTATTTTAAATGGTTCATCGTGGTGATCATGCATACATTATCGTTTTGAAATACAGGCATCAGAATTTAAAATGGTACTGGCCACTACTGCATTGGCAGCAATCACTGATGCATCTATATTGTTATCAATTTTATATTGACCCGTATGTAAAAAGCCCTTCGCTTTTTGCGGTGCCGCTTTGAATTTTTTTATTTGCTCCTGTTGCAGTTGCAGCAATAGATCAAGCATTTGTTTGGTAGGAGCCTGTGCTGTTAATTTTCTATACGCCATCATGATACCGGTTGCTGCATCTCTTTCTTTGCTCATCTGTTCGCCCAGTGTGATGGATGCTTCTACAAATGTGGGATCGTTCAATGTTACCAATGCCTGCAATGGCGTATTGGTGCTTTGCCTGCGGGTAATACAATAACTTCTTGAGCCTGCATCAAAGGTGGCCAATGTTGGATTGGGCACAGAACGTTTTACAATTACGTACAGGCTTCTCCGGTAGACTGCATCGCCGCTGTCTGCAGTATAACTGGTGTTGTTGATTTCCCATAAGCCATCCGGTTGATAAGGCTTCACACTTTTACCACCAATTTTTTCATTGAGTAAGCCTGCTGCTTTCAATGCATTGTCCCTGATCATTTCGGCACTCATTCTTCCTGATGGACCACGGGCCAATAAACGATTGGCCGGATCAGCTTCTATCAATTCTTTTGTGGCTGCTGCACTTTGTTTGTAAGTGGCTGACATCACAATCAGCTTGTTTAATTTTTTGATATCCCAACCTGTTTCCATAAACGTTACGGCCAACCAATCCAATAATGCAGGATGGCTGGGCAGTTCGCCCTGGTTGCCGAAGTCTTCTGATGTTTTAACAAGGCCGGTTCCAAAAAAACTTTGCCATATCCTGTTCACTTCAACTCTTGCTGTCAATGGATTTTTTTTATCAAACAACCATTGGGAAAGGCCAAGCCTGTTCTTCGGAAATTTATCAGGGAATTGTA
>CAZDHQ010000778.1:0-2598 GCA_964505135.1 uncultured Ferruginibacter sp. | reverse complement strand
CACTGCGCCGATGATGATGGAAAGTATGTTAGGTTCCATTGATTCATTTAGTTTTAAAATGGTTTACAATCTTGAAAATCACCTCCTTAAACATAAGATTCTTCAGAGAGATAGATAGTGGGCGAAGATAATGATTTTTTGCAGTAGAATTTTTAGGGCTTAAACCATTAATGAAAGAATAGTCAACCTAAATTGTTAATTTTCTTAATGAAGCAATAATTCACAAGGCTTGATACCGGTATGCTTTTTAAATGCAGTGCTAAAATGAGATATAGAAGAATAACCCAGCGAAGCAGAAACTTCTGTTACACTTAGGCCTTTATCATACAATAAATATTTAGCATGCTCCATGCGCTGGCTTTGATAAAAATCAAATATGGTAGTGCCAAATAATTCCTTAAAGCCTTTCTTCAAATAACACTCATTAATTGCTACTTTACGACTTAATTCCTTAATAGTAAGTGGTTCTCCAATATGCTGCAGCAAAACCTCTCTCGCCTTTATTATCTTTTCCCTGTCCGCCTCATTAGCTAAAAACTTGCAGGTGAAAACTTCTTCTTTTTCGCCAAGCATACAGTCCATGCTATACAGCAGCAAAATCTGCGTTTGGGCATTGATGAAGATATTTTCTAATGCGTCTGTATAATTGTGATTTAGCAACGCTTCTATCGTCATCCTTGTTTTACCACAAAGCGGTAACGTTCTGGAAAAGGAAGCAGTATGAGTGAAGGAAAGCACCTCATCAGTTATATTGGTGTGTTTTTTACCCTTGGTAAACTGACTAAGATATGATGGTTTGAAACTAAAACTGAGTACATCCACACTATCTACTTTTTCAACACAGGTTTTAGAAGCACTAAACTTACAGTAATTACATTCCAATTGCTTTTGACGGCAATAAACATTACCGCTTACACAAAACTTAAGTTCCAGATAATTGGCTTCCGGATTGTTTTTTTCATAATGATACACCAGCATACCGGTATCCTCCACATTCCAATCGGGCATTTTTCTATACCGCTGAATTGAATACTTTACTGAACCAGGTACTATCCTGTCAATATCCTGCAAAACGTCCAGCTCGTTAAACACAAAGGCGTTTTTATTGGGAGCAGCGAGTATGTTGTTATACTGATTCATCGAAAAATTTCGATACAAAGATAATCCATCAATTTGACATTGTAAAGATGCTTTTTGAATGAGGCGAAATTTTACAGTTTTATGATGGTTTTTGCTGTGGAAATCTTTGTGAAAAATAAATACTTAAACAGCTGATTAAATGCACCCAAACCCTTTATTTCAAGTATATTTGCAGGAATCTCTTTTTTGACATTTTTAAAGCATTTTTCCCTATTTATGAGTACAGAAATTGAAGAAGTTGTCGCCGCTCCTACCAATGGTTACGGCGCCGACAGTATCCAGGTTTTAGAGGGTTTGGAAGCAGTGCGTAAACGTCCGGCCATGTATATTGGCGATATTGGAATCAAGGGTTTACACCACCTGGTATACGAAGTAGTTGATAACTCAATTGACGAAGCATTAGCAGGTTTTTGTAAAAATATCACTGTTACTATCAATGAGGACAATTCCATTACAGTAGAGGATGACGGTAGAGGCATACCCACCGGCATGCATGCAAAAGAAAAACGCAGTGCATTGGAAGTGGTGTTAACGGTTTTACACGCTGGTGGTAAATTCGATAAAGGCTCCTATAAAGTATCGGGTGGTTTGCACGGTGTGGGTGTGAGCTGCGTGAATGCATTGAGTACTAAATTACATGTAACTGTACAGCGGGAGGGTAAAATATTCGAACAGGAATATCATACAGGTATTCCGCAGTACCCGGTAAGAGAAATTGGTACATCTGAGAAAACAGGTACCAGGGTTCAATTTTGGCCTGATACAAGCATCTTTTCTACCGGTGTTTATAACAAGGATATACTGGAAAGCAGGTTAAGAGAGTTGGCTTACTTAAACCGTAAGATCACCATTATCCTTAACGATTTAAGAGAAAAGGAAGAAGATGGCAGCACTTACAGCAAAACATTCTACAGCGAAGGAGGTATTGTGGAGTTCGTGGATATGCTGGATAAGCATGGCAATCGTCAATCCTTACTTCCGGATGTAATCTACTGTGAAGGTCATGATCCAGAATCAAACGTAATGGTGGAAGTCGCTATGGTATACAACACCAGCTACCAGGAACATATTTTCAGCTACGTAAATAATATCAACACCATTGAAGGTGGCACACATGTGGCTGGCTTCCGTCGTTCTATTACCCGTGTGTTTAAAAGCTACGGTGAAAAAGAGGGTATGTTTGAAAAAGCCAAGGTGGAAATTGAGGGAGATGATTTTAGGGAAGGTTTAAGCGCCATCATTTCTGTAAAAGTGCCTGAGCCGCAGTTTGAGGGTCAAACCAAGACAAAATTGGGTAACAGTGAAGTAATGGGCGTGGTGGATACCACTTTAAGCAAAGTGTTAACTGCTTATTTGGAAGAAAATCCAAAGAATGCTAAAACCATCATTCAAAAAGTAATATTAGCTGCACAGGCAAGGGCTGCGGCACGTAAGGCAAGAGAAATGGTGCAGCGTAAA
>CAZDHQ010000777.1:0-2605 GCA_964505135.1 uncultured Ferruginibacter sp. | reverse complement strand
TTTGATAAAGAATTTGCCGTATTCATTGGCATTCTTCATTGTAAATAGTTGCGGTTCTATTTTTTGATTGAGTGATTGGTAATGATAATCTTTTACCACTCCAATCACATGATAGATCTCGTTATTGTAGTAAAAGAAATTAACAATTTCACCAAGTGGCTTTTTCCATTTGGCTTCCTTTACAAAAGCTTCATTCACCAAAATATTATTATTAGAATCAGAAGGACTCTCCGTAGAAAAATTACGGCCTTCCACCATTTGAAGTTTTAATAAAGGAAGAAATGCTTCATCAATCGTTTCGTAAGCAAATAAAATACTGGAATCGTTACCAAGTTTTGCACCGGTTTTCCAATAACCGCCATTCTTAGCAGACACTTCCAAAATATTCGGATTCTTCTTTAATTCATTTTTGAAAACTGCAGCCTCACTGTGTTTCATGGGCCGATTATTTACCATCACCACGTTGCTGTCGTCATAACCTGGATTTGTTTTGGTTAAAAAATTAAATTGAGAATAGATAATGAGTGTTCCAATGATCAACGAAGAAGCCAACGAAAACTGCAATACTACCAATGATTTTTGCAGGTAGTTTTTGCCCTTCAATCTAAAGCGGCTGTACAAGGTTTCCACCGGATTGTAGCCTGAGAGAACCAGGGCAGGATAAAAGCCAGCCAGGAAAGCAGTACATACATACAATGCTAAATAAGCTGCGATTAATTTTATATCAAACAGGTATTTTATTGCAAGTGATTTATTTGTTACCGTATTAAAAAACGGCAGCAGTAATTGAGCAATTAACAAAGCCAGCGCAAAAGCAATGGTACAAAGCATGAAAGATTCACCGAGAAATTGTGCAATCAGTTGGCTTCTTCCACTGCCTACAACTTTCCTGATACCAATTTCTTTTGCACGCTTTACTGATCGGGCAATAGTAAGGTTTACAAAATTGATACAGGCAATCAGCAGGATGAACAAAGCAATGCCAGAAAGAATATAAGAGTACATTGGATTGCTGGCATTGGTCAAGCCGTTTTGTGGCGGCAGTTCCGTGCTCAAATGCATGTCTAAATACGGCTGCAAAAAATAAGTTCCCATGTTTGGGTCAGGACCGCCACCATATTTTTCAATCATTCTTTTGAAAGCAGCAGAAGCATCTTTAATATAGTATCGCTGCATCTGTGCCTCCACATTTTGCAGGTTAGCTTTCTCATCAAGCACTACAAATGTGTTAAGAAAGAAATTATACCAATTGTCTTTATCAACAGCATCTTCTTTCGACATTTTAATTGGCAAGAGCATTTCAAACTGGATAGAAGAATTTTGCGGCACTCGTTTGGCAACAGCAGTTACTTTGTAAGGAACTAAAATGCTGTCTTCTTTTATCATTAATGATTTACCCACAGCCATGGTGGTACCAAAATGCTTTTTTGCAGCATCTTCTGATAACACTACCGAGTGTGGTTCTTTTAAACAGTCTGCAGCACTGCCATCAATCAACGGGAAACTAAATACGCTGAAGAAAGAAGAATCTACATACAGCAAATCCTGGCTTTGCATTTCATTGTCCAGCTTCACATCTTCTGTTCCACTTTGTATGCGAACAAAATTCTTTATGCCGGGTATGTTTTGTGTAAAGCCGGGGCCCTGCAAATAACCTGTATTACCATCTTTGTATTCTTTATCACCTTGCTTGGTTTTTGTTACTACCCGGTAGATATTGTTTACATTGGAATGAAACTGATCAAAGCTCACTTCATCTTTTACATACAACAGCATAAGCATGGCGCAGGCCAATCCAATACTTAAACCAGCAATATGGATGATACTGTATATTTTGCTTTTCAGCAAATTTCTCCAGGTAAGCAGCAGGTAATTTTTAAACATGGCTATTTGATTTAGGATGGCTAATTTTTTGATGGCTGATTTCTTAGCTCTTTTACATTATCTAGTCATCATTTTTATTTAAGATTGAAGAAGTAAGATTTAATATTTTAAAAAGCACTTACTTCATAGCCTTCAGACTAAAAAGCAAATGCTAACTATCCGTCAACAGTTTATCAATTCAACAATGCAACAATTCATTAAATCAGAAATCATACATCCGACATCATACATTGCCCTATTCTGCTTTCAAACTCTTCACCGGGCTGATCAATGACGTTCTGATGGAATGATAACTAACGGTTACGAATGCAATTAAAATTGTTACAATCGCTGCTACTGCAAACACCCATGCCTGCACCGGAATTCTAAAAGCAAAATCCTGCAGCCAGTGATTACCTGCATACCATGCAGCAGGCACGGCAATAACAATAGCAATGCCTACCAGTATCAAAAAGTTTTTAGCAACCAATAAAGTGATACCAGCAATATTGGCACCCAATACTCTTCTTATACCAATCTCTTTTGTACGCTGTACAGTGGTAAATGCCGCTTATCCAAACAAACCCAAGCAGGCAAGCAATACAGCAATGCCGGCAGCAGCAGTAAATAATGCCGATGAACGCTGCTCTGCTCCGTAGAGCTTGTTATAATCCTCATCTAAAAAATGATATTCAAATGGTCGATGGCTTATACGCTGCTTCCAAACAGTTTCCAGTTTTAC
>CAZDHQ010000776.1:0-2606 GCA_964505135.1 uncultured Ferruginibacter sp. | reverse complement strand
CTGCAATTTCTGCATTGGTAAATCCATCTGCAATCAACTGCAGCACTTCCTTTTCACGTCTCGAAATTAATGGCAGCTCTTCTGTTGGTTTACGAAGCGAAACCGCCACTTCCATACTGAGATAAATTTTGCCAGCCATTACTTCCGCAATAGCATTCATTAACTCCGGTTTAGTTGCGTTTTTTAGTACATATCCAGAAGCGCCATTCTCCATCATATTCTTTACCACGGGTTGCTGATTGAACGTACTTAAACCTATAACAAGCACAGCCGGGTATAATTGTTTTACCTGCAGGCATAAATCTGTGCCGCTTAAATCTGGCAAATTAACGTCCATAAAAATAACATCAGGCTGTTGCGTTTTTAAAAAGCCAAGGCAGGATGCCGCATTGGTGGCATGTCCCATCCATTCAATATCCTTTTCATTTTGTAATAATGATCGGATACCTTCAATAACCATGTAATGGTCATCCACAATGAAAACATGCACCTTCATAAAACAATTTAAAACATTAAATGCGGAGTAACAATCTTATTCCATGTTCAACTCTATCAAAACCGAAGTGCCCTTTCCTGCTGCAGTATTGATATCAATTTTTCCTTTTAAAAACTCCACCCGGTTTTTAATATTATTCCATCCAATTCCCTGTGCTTGTTTCAGCACGGAAGGATCGAACCCCCTGCCATCATCCTCCACGGTTAAGGTTAATAACTTTTCCGACTCCGACGCATGCAGCTGTACCAGCAGGCTTTTGGCAGCCGCATGTTTAATGGTATTATTCACCAGTTCCTGTACAATCCGATAAATCGTTACAGCTATGGTTTGATCCAGTTGCACCTTTTCCATACCGATTGACTGATAAGAAACCTGCAGCACACCGCTTCGGTCAATTTCGGCGCAAAATTCCCTGAGGGCGGTATTCAGGTCGTACTTCACCAGCATCTCCGGCATCATATTGTGAGCCACCCTGCGCATTTCCTTTATGGAACTGTCGAGCATATCGAGGCTGCGTTCAAATGCCTGTGCATTTGCAGGCGTCATAATTAAATTCTCTTTCATATTACTTAATGAATATTTTATACCACTGAGCATGCCACCCAGGCCATCATGCAGATCTTTTGCCAAGCGAGTACGCTCCTGTTCCTCACCTTTTAATACAGCTTCAGTGGCGGTGAGTTTTTTTTCAGCTTCCAGTTCATCAATTTTTGCCTGTTGCAGTTTTTGGCGGTTTTTGTAATTGCGATAGCCCAACAATGAAATTATAAATAACGCTCCGGCTCCGCCAATCAGAAAATAGTTTAGCGTAGTTTTCTGATTTAGCTCTGTTTGCTGCAATTTTATCTGTGCTTCTTTCTTTTCAGTGTTGTATTTGGTTTCTAATTCTTCCGTATAAAAATTCAAGTCTTTCCAGTTTCCTGCGTTTATAACGGAATCATACTTGAATGAAAAGTTTTCTCCTTCTTTTATTTTGCCCTGCATAAAATATAAAACTGCATAGGTTTGATAGAGGTTGGCCAAAGCATCCTGATCCTCTTCATTTATAGCCATATTAATTCCGCTATCTAAAGCAGTTTTTCCTTCGCTGAACTTTCGTTGTGCTATAAAATTTAATGCAAGCGCATTATACACCTGGGCAATTATTTTATTATCAGGATAATCTTTGCTGTACTGCATCAATTCTGTGGCATATTCCTGAAGTGATTTTACATCTCCTGTTTTAAAAAGATCATGACAAATATTGCAGAGCGCATATGTAATGTTGACTATATCTTCTTCTTCTTTTGCGAATGCCAGTTGCTGTTTATTGGTTATGATTGCGCTGTCCAGCATATTTAAGCTGGAATAACCGCTGGAAAGATTGTTTAAACCCATCATTACTGCAAAGGAATTATTAAACTGCTTGCCGTATTTAATTGCCTTTTTGGCGTACAGGATTGCTTTGTCGAATTGATTCAGGTTAAAATAGGTAGCTGATGCTGTAAGATTGCGTATTGGAAAACTTGCACTGTCTTTTGTTTTTTCAGAAATATCAAGGCACTTTAAAATACTTTCTATTGCCAGTTTATGCTGCCCAAAATGATTGTAAACCGCTGCAAGGTTGTTGTAACCTTTGGCCAGTAACGTCATATCATTTTCATTTTCGGCTATTTCTTTATTCTTAGTTGCATACTCAAGTGCTTTTGTATAACCATTATTGTAATAGTAATATTCGCTAAAGCCGGTGTTTATATAAAAATCCAGCTTATCTGTTTTAAGCTTCTTAGAAAGTTCCTCAGCTCTGTTCAGATAAAAAAGTGAGCTGTCATAATTTTTGGTGGCATATTGCTTTTGTATTAATAACAATAGCCTGATAGTTGAAGTATCTTCTTTAGCCGTTTCCAGCACGTGCAGCAGACTGTCTTTCTTTACCGAAACCTGTGACCTTGCAACCAGCATTAAAATAAAGAAGCAAAGAAAAAATAGCACTGATTTTTTCATGAAAGGCAGTTGAATGATTTTATTCATTGCAAAATAAGCATTCAACCGGCTTTTCAGCCATCATCTTTTTTAATGATTTTTTTATACCGGGAATTAAAATCATCTTTTTTAATGATGTGCCAGTCTT
>CAZDHQ010000775.1:0-2608 GCA_964505135.1 uncultured Ferruginibacter sp. | reverse complement strand
CTGCTATTGTAAAAGATGGAAAGGTTTTTTTGTTGTACCGGTGTGAAGACAATCCGGCAGCTATCTTAGGTGGCCGAACCTCACGGTTAGGCTTAGCCGAAAGTACAGATGGCATTCATTTTAAGAAATATCCAGAACCGGTATTGTATCCATCCAACGATGGTTTCAAGGAATATGATTATCCCGGCGGCTGTGAAGATCCAAGGCTGGCGCAAACAGAAGATGGGCTGTATGTGGTGGCTTACACGGCGTGGAATACAAAGGTTGCAAGATTGTGCATTGCATTTTCAAAGGATTTGATTCATTGGGAGAAGAAAGGCCCTGCATTTGCGAAGGCATCCAACGGAAAATATTTGAATGGCTGGAGCAAGAGTGCTTCCATGATTACAAAGATGGTGAATGGCAAACAGGTGCTGGCAAAGATCAATGGGAAGTACTGGATGTATTGGGGTGAAAAATTTGTGAACCTTGCCTGGAGTGAAAACCTCTATGACTGGTATCCTTCAGAAGATGCTAACGGTGAGCAGGTAAACGTAGCAGTGCCGAGACCCAAAAAATTTGATAGTGATCTTACTGAATGCGGACCACCAGCCATTATAACCAAAAAAGGGATTGTGATGCTGTACAATGGTAAAAATTCAACCGATGAAAATGCCGATCCATCATTACCAAAGGGCATGTATTCTGTTGGGCAAATGATTTTTGATCCAAAGCATCCCGATAAATTAGTTGGGCGGTCTGAAACCTGTTTTCTAAAGCCTACATTGCCGCATGAAATAACCGGGCAGTATGCAGCCGGCACTACTTTCTCCGAAGGGCTGGTATATTTCAAAGGCAAATGGTTTTTGTATTATGGAACGGCTGACTCATTTGTTGGGTTAGCTATCACAAGCGCAAGTAAATGATATGAACGAAGCATTAAAAAAAGCATTGTCAAAAAAAATATTGCCTGTTATTGTTTTCAATAATGGGGATGATGCGGTGTATGTGGCAGAAGCATTTTTAAAAGCAGGATTAAGCATCATGGAAGTGCCGATGAGAACAACTGCGGCACCAAAAGCAATTGAAAATATTCGCAGGCATTTTCCTGAAATGTATTTAGGTGCAGGAACATTGTTGACTAAAGAATTGATGCAGCAGGCCATTGAGGCAGGTGCACAGTTTGGTTTAAGTGCCGGACTGAATTTATCTATTTGTGACGAAGCAAAGCAATTGAATTTTCCTTTCATACCTGGTGTGATGACGCCTTCTGAAATTGATACGGCAGCGATGCATGGGCTTGAGATACAAAAAGTTTTTCCTGTAAATCAAATTGGTGGGGCTGATTATATAAAAGCAGTGCAGGAACCTTATGCTCAACTGGGTGTTCACTTTATTCCGATGGGTGGTATTAATGCTTCTAATATGCAACGTTATTTACAACTGCAAACAGTAATTGCGGTTGGTGGTAGCTGGGTAGCGCCAAAGGAAATGATTGTACAAAAAAAGTTTGCAGCAATCGAAGCATTGGTTGCCGAGGCTTTGGCCATTGCAGCAAAGCAATAATACTTTCATCATGGTAAAGCAGTTTTTAAGTTGCGATTGGGGAACAAGTTCTTTTCGTTTGCGTTTACTGGATGCCGTTAGTAAGACAGTTATTGCAACGGTAACAGACTGCAAAGGAATTGCAGATGCGTATACCAACTGGATAAAGGCTGGCGGCAGGGAAGAGGAGCGAATACAATTCTATCAAAATATATTACAGCAGTACATTACTCAATTAAATATCAATGTTTACGGCCTGCCAATATTAATCTCCGGTATGGCTTCTTCATCAATTGGTATCAAAGACATTCCTTACGCTGATTTGCCATTTGATTTAAATAAAGGAGAGTTTTCAATAGAACATCTTCCAAAGAATAAACAATTCAATCATGATTTGTTTATCATCTCCGGTTTAAAAACGACAGATGATGCTATGAGAGGCGAGGAGACGATTTTATTTGGCTGCGATACCACCAACAATGACGGGATGTATATTTTCCCCGGCACACATTCCAAGCATGTGCAGGTTAAGGATAATACAGCAGTAGATGTAAAGACTTATATGACGGGTGAAATGTTTGACCTGCTGGCTAATAAAAGTATCCTCTCTACATCTGTTACAAAAAATGAAGATGATTCAATGGAAGCCTATTTCAAGTTAGGCGTGCAGGCAGCAAAGGAAGGTAGTTTTCTCAATAATATTTTTCGGGTAAGAACAAATGGGCTGTTTAAAGAATTAAAGCCTACTGAAAACTATCACTACTTAAGCGGATTGGTTATTGGAACAGAATTAAAGGAGCTTGTTGTTGAGAACAATGTATTTATTGTAAGTGAACATTTACTATTAAGTAGGTATCTAAGGGCCGCTGAACTTTTGCAACTTAAAAACATAAAAGCCATCAATGCAGACCAGGCATTTATCAATGCTCACTTGAAACTGGAGAAGATATTATTTGGTTAGCAAAAGAATTAACAGCGCATACATAAATCAACTAATTTTAGTGATTGTATCTATGCGTAAATTATTTCTGCCTTCATTTTTTTTCTTTTTGTTTACTGTTTTGATTGCTCAATCAGCAAAAGC
>CAZDHQ010000774.1:0-2610 GCA_964505135.1 uncultured Ferruginibacter sp. | reverse complement strand
TCAATGGGTTTTCATGTGAACTTTGGAAACAATAGTTATATCAATCTTTCTCCTGACACAAGAAAAGAGACAAAGGAGTTATTTAATAAATTAGCCGAGGGTGGGAAAATAGGAATGGAATTACAGGATATGTTTTGGGGCGATTATTTTGGCAGCCTAACTGATAAATTTGGTGTGCAGTGGATGTTTAATTGCAACGAAAACCCACAAGCTTAATTTTAAAATATAGACGATGAGTAACAAATTATATCCCTGCCTTTGGTTTGATAGACAAGGAAAAGAAGCAGCAAAGCTTTACACTGAGGCGTTTGATAACACAACAATCACCACAGATAATGGCATGGTGCAAATGGTGAATCTCGATGGTAACGATATTATGCTGTTAAACGGTGACACACATTTTAAACCAAACCCATCCATTTCATTATTTGTAAACTTGACTGATGAAGCAGCATTAGATAAAGCTTGGAATAAATTGAGTGACGGCGGATTTGTAATGATGCCTCTGAATAAATACCCATGGAGTGAAAAATATGGATGGCTGCAGGATCAGTATGGTATCTCATGGCAATTGATGCTGGTGAAACCGGAAGCATTTGAAAAACCCTTGATACCTGCATTGATGTTTACAAAAGCTATGGCAGGCAAAGCAGAAGAGGCGATGAATTTGTATACATCACTCTTTCCAAATTCATCTATTAAAGCAATCAACCGGTATGAAAAAGGAGAAGGTGACGTGGAAGGAACAGTGAAGCATGGACAATTTTCTTTGAATGAGCAACTATTTGTTGCGATGGATAGCTCCATGCCACATGCGTTTAGCTTTGATGAAGGCATGTCAATTGTTGTTGGTTGTGATACACAGGATGAGATTGATTATTATTGGAACAACTTGACCACAAACGGCGGACAGGAAAGCATGTGCGGCTGGCTGAAAGATAAGTTTGGTGTGAGCTGGCAGATAGTTCCGGCAACTATTGCACAATTGATTAGCGATACAGAAAAGGGACAAAGAAGAATGCAGGCGGTGATGAAGATGAAGAAATTGATTTTGGCAGATATTCAAAATGCTTAGACTATGATTCGATTTGATGGAAAGGTTGTCTTGATGGGCAGCCTTCGTTTGATACGGGCGCAATAAGATTAACTAACTGTAAGAATTTTAATCAATATTTTTTGCTTTACTCTTTTTCTTAAAATAAAAATAAAATGGTACGCCCATCAACGTTAGTGCGATACCATACACGGAATTGATAAAAGCAGTTTTCCCGGTTACATAATTGCTGATATCTGTATACAAAGTCATCACAAAATAAAATGCGGTGAATACAACAAATAAAGCTGGCAGTAAAGGATATCCCCAGGCTTTATATGGTCGTTCTGCATCCGGCATTTTTCTTCTCAACACAAAAACGCCATAAGCCGCAAAACCGTAGAATATCCAGGTTACAAATACAAAAGTATCGGTAAGCATATCAAATGACCCAAGAAAAGCAAATATACAGGTCCATACACAATGTAGCCACAGGGCATTTGCCGGTGTTTGATGTTTGGGATTTACTTTACCAATGGAAGAGAAGAAAGCACCTTCACGTGCCATCTCAAATGTAACTCTTGGGCAGGCAAGAATATTTCCGTTGGTGCAACCAAATGTTGATATCATAACCAGTAAAGCAATCAAACCGGTTCCGTAGTTGTTGGCGATGGGCTGCAGTGCATCTGTTGCTACAAGAGATGACCCGGACATTGTATCAATAGGCAGCATGTATAAATACGCCTGGTTGGTAGCTACGTACAATACAATGCAAATGCCAAGACCAATAAACAAACCTTTTGGAATATTCTTCCCCGGGTTTTTTATTTCTCCTGCCACAAAACCAATATTGTTCCATCCATCATAAGCAGCAAAGGCACCACTCATGGCAGCAATAATGCCGGCAATAAGCGCTGTGCCGGAAAGATGAATAGAAGATGATGGATGAGTGAAATTGGCAGCGTTTCCTTTCCCTGAAAAAAATATCATTGCCACCATCAGTAAAATAGCTCCCACCTTGGCAATAGAGAATAGTAATTGAACAAAGCCTCCTTCCTTTACACTTCGTGTGTTGATATACGTTAGTATCACAATTACTAAAACAGAAAGTAGTTTCACACCAATATTTTCCAGGGGATACACATGACCGATAAAGGGCATGGATAACTGCAATGATTTTTCAATTGTTGCTGAAAATCTTGGAAGATGTACAAAGTATTCAGTGTATTGAGAAAATATAAAAGCAATAGAAGCCACGCTGGCTGTATTGATCACCGCAAATGCTGCCCAGCCATAGAGATAGGCAAAAAAATCGCCGTACATTTTTTTGAAGAACACATATTGCCCGCCTGTAACCGGCATCATGGCACCAATCTCCGCATTTACCGTGGCTCCAATCATAGAGATGAGTCCACCTGCAATCCAAACCAATACTAACAGTAACGGTGAGCCTAACTGCCCTGCCATCACCGCAGGTTTCATAAAAATGGAAGAACCAATAACGCTGCCAGCAACGATAGATACTGTTGTCCACAGTCCAATCTTCCTGGTAAGTGCTGCAGCCATTAAGGTTGTAT
>CAZDHQ010000773.1:0-2617 GCA_964505135.1 uncultured Ferruginibacter sp. | reverse complement strand
GTTTGCAGTGCTTTATAAAAATAGAAATGCAACAGTTTATAAATAGCTAACTTTAGTTCAGCAGGCATTAGCACTTCTTCTCCAATAAAGGTAAAGTGAACCTTAAAAGACCTCAACAATTCAAAATTAAAAATTAGCTTGCTAATGTTGTTTTTCAGGTAACCATCTTCATCCGGCTGCAGCAACGGCTGATAAAGCTTTTTTATTTCTTCCATAGCCAGTACTATATTGTCATGCCCTTTTTCGAGCAGGTCAAGGCGGTTTGCAGCACTTTGGCGTGCCATGCTGATATATAGTTTTGCACAAGCGAGAATTTGATTTATGTTTTCTCTTAGGACTTCTGTGTAGGCATCTTTTTCGTGTTGCCTTGATAACCTTGCTGCTTTTATTATTTTCCCCTCTGTTTTAAGTCTTTCTTTTTTAAGCTTTTTTACCAGGAGATCCCGGGCGGTTAAATCAGTTATTGCAGCAAGTGCATGTTTTTTACCTCTATAGTTAAGAAAGGAAAAATTGATCTGCAATATGAGACTGGTTCCATCTTTTCTTTTAAACTTAACTTTTAAAAGCGTAGTGGGCTTTACGCCATTCAAAGATGCTATTACTCTATCCTTTGAGAAAGACTTTGTGCCGCTTCCAAGGTCAGTAATTGCAACCTGATGCAGTTGTTCCTGTTCCATGCCATACAGGATGCAGGCTGAACTGTTTGCTTCTATTATTTGCAGCGTTTCTATATCACATATCAATTTAGGAAAAGTACTTTGTGTAAACATCTCTTCCAGGCTTTGCTCTATTTGCCTTGAATGGTGAACCATTTGCCTGGCAACATAGTTTTCTTTTCTCAATGCTATCAGGCAAGCCACCTGTGCTGCGATATCTTTCAGACTTTGCTTTTGAGCTTCGCTGATACTATTGGGTTTATAGTCAATCACGCAAACAGTTCCAAGATTATATCCATTAGGAGATTGGATAGGCGCACCTGCGTAGAATCTTATATTGGGCTTATTTGTTACCAATGGATTATCGTGAAAACGGATATCTTTTTCTGTATCAGTAATCACCATCACTTTATCCTGATTAATCGCATGAGCACAGAAAGATACACACCTGCTGGTTTCATTTACATTCATATTAATCTTTGCTTTAAACCACTGCCTGTCGGTATCTACCAAAGAAATAAGTGCCGTAGGGCAATTGCAGACTTGTGCAGCAATAGACAAAAGCTCATCAAAGGATTGCTCGGGTAACGTATCGAGTATATTTGATGCATATAGTTCTTCTATACGCATCTGTTCATTTTGTGGTATCAGAGGTTGTTGCATGGATAGGTTCAGGTTTTATCAGGATTTTGGATAATTGAGATTAAAACTGGTTTCTGCCTTCAACTGTATTGCCAAACAAAAATATACTATAATGCAACTGGAAGGATAGCTAAAGAAGGAGACTCATGTAGAAAAAATCTTAGCAAACGGTGCAGATTCAGCAACAAGCAAGCTATTACTCCCAGTTCATGTCTATCGCAATGAAGACATAAGCAATTGTCTAAGGCATTTACCCTTTCCTAAAGAAAAAACATTGGCGAAAAAAAGAGGTGAAAGCTATTTGTAAACAGCCGCAGCTTAGTTTGGATGAAGTAGTAACAGCCGGCACAGGAACGCTCAACACATATCCACGCTGCATTCCTGCGCCATACCTCTTTTCGTTTTGCAAACAGTCCTGACATATGGATGAATTTTGTTGGATGCGGTCTTCTGCCACGAACGCAGGCGGAGAAGGAACATCAATTGTATCCTTTATCGCCAAATGGTTTTAATTCTTCAATGAACATATTTGCAAGTTGCTTGCATTCCCTGGCATAGTCAATGTTCCGGGTTTCATCCTGTTTTATTTCACTTAATATCTCGAACATAAAATTGCTTTCTCCAAATTCATTCCAGTCTTTTTGTAAAGCCGGATTTCTATGACCATTCAACTTTAGTTCCACTTTATGGCGGTTCCATATCTTGTCCAGGTTAACACTGCCTTCAATATATATTTTTCCATTCGCTACATTTCTAATTTGAAAAACACCCACTTTGGGTTTGATCAAATTGTATTCTTCTTTCAATTCCTTTTTTGTTTTCATTTCACCTGTTTTTGGAGGTAAAGGTAAGTAATGGGGTTGGGTCTTTATAATGCCAGCCGTGACTGCTCCAGGAGAATTGAGAGTCATAGCGCTTTTTGTTTTGCGAACAATCCGACAGATGATTACAGAAACGAAACTAACACTTTATGTGACCGCAACCTTCCGTCAAAACTGGCTATTGATGATTTTACTTTTGATTGGTTAACAAAATAGTAAACACTTTCCTGCCTATATTTCATGTGGTTGATCAGTTTATCCTGAATAGAAGCTATTGGGTTGTCAGAAATTATATAGGTTTCCAGCTTTCCAAATAATACAAGATCTCCACCATATATATTTGATGTAAAAGTTGCACTTGAATTTTTGTTTTGGATGGTTACTGTGCCACCACATAAGCTGTCAAGTTGTGAAGCGCCCAATTCGCAGCTAAACTTGATATAGCACTTACGATTCTTACTAACTATATGAAAGAATGTGTCGCAACTTGCTCCTTCA
>CAZDHQ010000772.1:0-2622 GCA_964505135.1 uncultured Ferruginibacter sp. | reverse complement strand
ATAATTTTAGATTTTCCAGTTTCAAAAAAACAGGAAACAAAAAATTAGCATCCTGGTCAGAGGAATGTGGAGAACCAGCCTGCGATATTGTTGAGTCACTCGTTGTCATATTGGTGGCTTCATACGGTACACCGTAAAAGTCAAAAATAGGGTATTTCCCACTAAAATAGTGGACTATATAAAAAATATTTATTCCATTATCAGGAATGCCCTTTCAATATTGATTAGTATGTTATCCTTTGTTGATAAATAGATAACGGCCAATAACTAAAACAGTAAGCAGGTACATTAACCAGTGTACCTGTTTTGCTTTGCCAGATAAGAGTTTAAGCAAAGTATAAAATACAATACCACCGGATATACCATTGGCAATGCCATAGGTTAACGGCATCAATATAAAAGTGATGAATGCAGGAAAAGCTTCTGTGAAATCATTGAAATTAATTTCTGTAACAGCCGAAACCATTAATACGCCTACAATAATTAAAGCAGGTGCCGTGGCTGCATCAGGAATAATTTGTGTTAAAGGAGCGATGAATAATGCCAACAAAAAAAGTATTCCAGTGGTGATAGCTGTTAATCCAGTGCGGCCACCTTCGCTGATGCCGGCGGCACTTTCCACGTAAGAAGTAACAGTAGATGTACCCAGTACCGCCCCAAAAGAAACGCCGAACGCATCTACCAGCATGGCTTTACCAAAGAGCTTGCTGCTGCCTTCTTTATCTGCCAGGCCAGTTTTCTTTATTGTGCCAACAAGCGTACCAAACGTATCAAAGAGTTCAATAAAAGTGAATGTGAAAACAACCGTCCAAATGCCCATGCTAAGTGCCGCTTTTATATCCAGTGCACCCACATTGAGGTTATGGAAAGAGGGCATTTTAAAGGGAGAGAAATGTTCCGGTACTACAGTAACGCCCATGGGTAAGCCAATAAGTGTGGTAATGATAATCCCTATCAGTAATGAACCTTTTACTTTGTTTGCCATCAATACCGCACTTATTGCCACGCCAATTAAACACAGCAACATTGACTTGTTGGTAAAGCTGCCCATCAAGATATCCCACTCAAAAAATTGAAAAAATGCTGAATGATGGGTACTTAAGTCAATCACTGTAGATGGCAACGGGTGTGCAGCCACCACCATGATACCTGACAATTTAATACCGATGGTGGCGATGAATAAGCCGATACCAACAGTAATCCCCGTCTTGATACATTCCGGCACTGCTATAACCAATAGTTGACGCACATTGGTAACCGTTAGTACGATAAAGATCAACCCTGAAATAAACACAGCACCCAGCGCTGCCTGCCAGGGCATGCCTGTACCCGCAGCAGCTACCGTTGCAAACAATGCATTTAAACCCATGCCCGGTGCCAATGCTACGGGTATATTCGCAATCAAGCCCATTGCGATGGTAACTAAACCAGCTGCTACTGCAGTGGCAAAAAAGATGGCATTCTTATCCATGCCGGTTGCGGATAAAATATTGGGATTTAGAAACAGGATATATGCCATCGTCATAAACGTGGTGATGCCTGCAATCATTTCTGTTTTTACAGAAGTTTTTCTTTCCGACAGTTTAAATATTTTTTCCAGCATGCTGTTATTTTACCATTGATGAAAATGAAATTAGTTAAATGATTTAATTTTTAACACCTGCTGTTATACAATCATTGAAATCAGCGGCTTAAATATTTACCTTCACCAAAAGAAAACGATGAAATCTGTTTACCTGTTAGTTTTTGCTGCTGCAGTTTTGATTTTTTCAGGATGCCAATCAAACGATGGGCAAAATAAACCGACTGCTGTAAAGACAGATACAACAGGCCCTGCCAGCAATAAGGATGCATCTATTCCCGGTAGCTTTAGTTCCCAGACTGTATTAAAATTTGACAGTTCAGCCATCAAAATATTTCTTGATAGTTTTCCAAAATTCACTGGTTTCAGGAAAGAACTCTATCAGTTTTACCGCAACAGGAAATTTGCCTATGCATGGTATGATCAAAATGGTTTGATTGAACCTGCCAATAATTTATACAACCGAATTTTAAATATCAACGATGATGGTGTTGCTGCACAGCTTCCGTACAAGGAAAATTTTACAGAACTGATGGAAGCAGTTGCCAATGAAAACCAACCTTCGGCTAAAACCGATTTAATGCTTACCTGCCAGTATCTTGAATACGGTGATGTGGTGTGGAAAGGTGTAAGTGAAAAGGAATTCAACGAAATGGACTGGCTATTGCCAAGAAAAAAATTAAGCTATACCGCTCTACTGGATTCACTTACCAGCAATCAATTGCTAAGCAATGAACCGGTGTATCGGCAATATCAATTGCTAAAAGAAGCATTAAAAAAACTTAGATCATTGCAGTCACAAAAAATCTTGCCTATAATAAAAACAGATAAAAAGAAATTACAGCTGGGTGATTCTTCAGCAGTGGTCGCTGATATCAGGCAATGGTTGTATCTAATGGGGGATATTAATGATGATAACAAGAGCGAACTGTTTGATGCACCGCTTCAACAGGGAGTAAAAAATTTTCAAAACAGTTTTGGATTAAAAGAAGATGGTATCATTGGTGCCAGCGTAATTGCAGAAATGAATGTACCGATAG
>CAZDHQ010000771.1:0-2625 GCA_964505135.1 uncultured Ferruginibacter sp. | reverse complement strand
CAGCTCTTCTTTTGTTTTCATACTTCACATCGCTTTCCTGTATGCCTGCAGAATCTTCCAGCAATACAGCGGTTAATGCACGTGTGGCCGGTGTGCAGTATATTTTCCCTTTAAAGCCGTCTTTTACCAGCTTTGGTATTAAACCACTGTGATCGATATGTGCATGCGAAAGAATAAGACAATCCACTTCAGCAGGATTGAAGCCCCAAACACGGTTCATGGCATCAGTATCTTTACCCATCCCCTGGAACATGCCACAGTCAAGTAAATATTTTTTCCCGTTAACTAAAGTGAGTAAATGTTTAGAACCAGTAACTGTTCTTGCAGCACCATGGAAAGCAATTTTCATCGTTCGTTATTTTAGTTTGAAGATAAGCAATTGTGATACTTATAGAGACTTATCAAGCAGCTTTTACTTTAAAACTCCAGGTGATAAAAAACTCAGCAATCAATTCCCCTTTTTCATTTACCCCAGTTGATTTCGTTTTAATAGCCCTCGATTCGGTGGTAGCGATGACATCATTTACCAATGCTTTTACTGCAAGCCCATCTGTACAGGTAAATGTAGTAATGCCGGCAGCCTTTTTATGATAGACAGCTTCTAATCCAACTACCAACATGGACACTGCAGGCGTGCGATGATACGTGTTCATCATAGACAATAACCCTGTACTCAATTCAGCCGCCATTGCCAAGCAGGCAAAATAAGTTGACTTAAAAGGATTTTGAGAAAACCACTTATACGGCACCGTTACCTCCGCTTTTTCTTCATTCAAACTTTTTACTCTTACTCCTGAAAAGTAGGCACTGGGTAATTTTGTAAACAAGAAGAGCCTGAATTTAACAGGGTGATTTACTAACTGAATAAACTGTTCTGTTCCACTCATTTTTCCTGGTATTGAGAAGGTTCAAGAGCAGCAGGCGTCCAGTTAGATAAAAAAGAAAAGACTTTTCCTTTATCGTAGCTTTTTTTACCATCTTCCAGGTATTCGCTGTTTTGAACATGTATCTGTTCTCCTTTGCTATTAAGTATGATAAAAACCGGAAAACCAAAGCGCTGCACATAGCCATACTTCGCAAATACAGGCAGGTTTTTATTCTCCTTGCTATAGTTCAAATGATACCAAACAAAACTGCTGTTGATTATAGAATCAATTTGTTTATCGGCTTTGCAAAACCTGGCAAACTCAATGCACCAGCTACACCAGTTACCGCCTCCTTGAATCAATACAAATTTATTTTCAGCGGCTGCTTTTTTAACGGCCGCTTCAATATCAGCTACAGCGTTGGCTTCGGGATTGTATAATTTTTTTTCCTGGGAGAAAGAAGGCAGCGAAAACAATACAGCTACCAATACTATTGACATAACTTTCATACAAAGATGTTTTAATACTTTTTCAATTTAGTACAAAACTGGAGTAATATTCATTTTTACTTATGAAAAAAGCGGCTGTCTCCAACCGCTTTAATTTCTTTCTGTTAAAACTGTTACTGCTTATCAATTTCCACCACACAGCCCACTACTTTATTCTGTTCTCCAGCCGCTGCTTTAAAATAAATGGTACCGCCATTACCTGCGCTATACTTTACATTCTTTATAGCCGTGCTGTTGATAGCATCATTTAATTTACCTGCAAATGTTGTTTGAGTACTGTTATTAATCGCCGTGTTGATTGCATTATAATCCAGCGCTTCCTTACTCACTACCACACCCATAAAGTCTTTATTACCTATTTCATCAGCACGTATAGATTCTTTACGTGGAAATAACCTGGTGCCTGTAATACCGCAGTAAGGTGAATGAATGGGTTTATAGGGAAACAATACAAAACTACTACCACTTGTATTGGGCGTAAAAAGATAGATATAACACTCCACAGCATTCTTGATCTCAATTTTGAATTTAGTTCCCTTAGCAATAGGCGAAGTAGTGGTGAAAGTATTGCTGCTGCCAAGTTTAAGCGGTATATATTGCTTCGTATCATTGTTTACTAAGCCGATATTGCATTCAAAATCTACATTTAATGCTGCTCCCTTTTTAGGCATGGGATCAACACCATAAGCCTCTCTAACAAACTGTTTAAAATCTCCATAGCGAATATATGCTAACCCATTCTGCCCCCACTCCGGCCCCCAACTATTCATTATTTGAAAAGCACCACCTTCCAGGCGATCATCATAACCCACCACACACATAGCATGCCCACCAAAACCCATTTGGCTATAATCCTGGTCTGTGGGATGCCACACTTTTTGGCCCATCATGTCCTGCATAAAACTACCACCTACCATCATACCAATGACTACTGGTGCATCTTTTGCCAAATGCTCCTTTATTGCACGCAGGTTTAAATTACTTACCCCATCATCTTCTGTAAGCCGGTTAAAACCATGCATTCTATGTTGCTCAGCAAAGTTTAATAGTGTAGTATTGGGCTGCCTGCTACAATCATTCTCATCATAAGGGAAATTATCAAAAGGCACAGCTCCCTTCCTTGTCATAAACTCCATTGCCCTTATGATATAAGACCCCTGGCAACCATCTAAACCAATTTGATTATAAAGAAACGCAGGACTGTAAGCTACCGCATTAGGATCCTGTGCAGTACTGGCACTTTCAATGAT
>CAZDHQ010000770.1:0-2626 GCA_964505135.1 uncultured Ferruginibacter sp. | reverse complement strand
AATAGACCCTGATTGTTCTTGATGAAACTGTCTAAAGTAAATCCAAGAATAAATGCAATGATCATTTGCAGCGACCTGTTCAAGCGGAACGGCATCCATGCAATGAACAAATAATAGATATACGGCGTAACCATCTGGTGTACATGAATCTTATCCAGTACATAATACTGTATTAGTATCAGCAACACAAACCTTACTATATTTTTTACTAATGTACTCATGTACTTTATGGATCACTAATTGTTAATCCTGCTTTTTGCTTTTTCGAGTATTTGATTAATTTCTTCGCTCTGGTAATTTTTAATACTGTACACCCACTGAAGGTTATAAAAATTAGCAGCAGTTTTTACTTTAATGATAAAATTATTGGTGCTTTTATCTGGTGTTATCTGGTCAATGGTGCCCACCAGCATACCATAAGGAAATGTAGGTGTAATGCCACTTGTGATAACTGTATCACCCTGTTTTGCTTTAGCGCTTTTGCGCACATTGATAAACGAAAGCATGTTCGGTTCCTTACCGTCCCATACAATGGATCCACCACTTAACGGATCATTTTTCAGGATCGCACTTATCTTGGAATCTTTGTGCAGCAGGCTCATCACCACTGCATAGTTGGGACTTACTTCAGTTACAATACCTACCACCCCATTATTGGTATCCACCACACCTTCATCCTTATTGAGGTTTTGACCTGCTCCACGACCAAGCACCACAAAGTTGTTTTGTGCAGTAACAGAATTTGAAACCACTTTTGCTCTTTGGTATAACCACTTGCGGCGGGTGCCCAGTGTATCAAAAGGAATACTGTCTGTTACTACCCTATTCACCGTATCCGGACTCTCAAAATTTTGCCGCATGCTGTTACGCAGTTGCTCATTATCTTTCACCAACTGCTCGTTTGCTTTTTTTAACTGCAAATAATAATCAACCTTATTGTATTGAGTATTGATTCTGCCGGTGATTTCATTCATGGCTGCAGAACCTACCGCATTGTGATACTTGTTATAATGAATGATTAGATAAATGCAAAAAACCTGCAGCAGCAGGAAGAATAAAAATGTGGAATACCGGCGAATAAAAAGAAAAACATTACGCATAACTGCCCCCTCCTAACGCTCGCTGTAGTATAGTGGTATGAGTGTTTATCGAAACTGGATTATTCTTCATAGTGAAAGAATACAGTGTAACCTCAAAGCCGATAACTGTTGTTTATAAAAATTATCTCATCACAAAAGGATAGCGGTCGTAATTTTTCAGCGCTAATCCTGTACCTCTTACCACACTCTTCAGCGGATCATCTGCCACATGCACTGGTAATTTGATCTTGGCAGAAATTCTTTTGTCAAGACCTCTTAATAAAGAACCGCCACCCGTTAGATAAAGACCTCGGCGATAAATATCACCGGCTAATTCAGGAGGTGTGGTTTCCAAAGCTTTTAAAATCGCTTCTTCTATTTTGAAGATACTTTTATCCAGCGCTTCTGCCACTTCCTGGTAGCTTACAAAAACTTGTTTTGGAATACCGGTTACAAGGTCACGACCATTTACAGGAATATCATCCGGCGGATTGTCCAAATCTTTCATTGCGGCACCTACCTGTATTTTGATTTGCTCCGCAGTACGTTCACCAATCAACAAACTATGATAACGGCGCAATGCCTCCATAATATCTGCTGTAAACTCATCCCCTGCAATACGAATACTTTGATCACAAACAATACCCGCTAACGCAATCACTGTAATACCTGTGGTACCACCACCAATATCAATAATCATGTTACCAACGGGTTCTTCCACATCAATACCAATACCCAGCGCCGCAGCCATTGGTTCATGAATCAGGTAAACTTCTTTTGCACCTGCCTGTTCTGCACTGTCTCTTACCGCACGTTTCTCTACCTCGGTGATGCTGCTTGGTATGCAGATCATCATTCTCCAGCTTGGCGGAAACAATGGTTTTTTAGGATAGATCATTTTGATCATTTCCCTGATCATTAATTCCGCAGCATTGAAATCTGCAATTACACCGTCTTTAAGCGGACGAACTGTTCTGATGCTTTCATGCGTTTTCTCATGCATCATCAGGGCTTTACGTCCAACGGCCAATATATTTTTTGGATTATTTCTGTCTAAGGCAACGATGGATGGTTCATTCACCACTACTTCATCATTAAAGATGATAAGGGTATTTGCGGTACCCAAATCCATTGCAATTTCTTGCGTAAAAAAATTAAAAAGCCCCATAATTTATGTTGAAAAGTCTTAATGCAAAATTAGTGTGGGCAAAGTTGAAGTAAATAATCGGAAATAACAACGGCAAACCCTTTATTTTTCAACATTTTAATTGCCTCGTTTTTTAAAATCGCAAACCTTACAAAAATCAGTAAACGCCTAATTTTTACGCATGTTGTGTAGAGATAAAAATTCTCTTTGCTTACTTGAATTCGTAGCCGATATCTTCCCTGAAATATTTGCCTTGGTAATGGATGTTTTCCAGGTGAAGTGCAGACTTTAAAGAAGCATCTCTTGTTGATTTTCCGAAAGAAGTAATGGCTAAAACACGGCCTCCGTTTGTTACTGTTTGCCCGTTTAGTTTTTTAGTTCCCGCCTGGAAAACCATGGT
>CAZDHQ010000769.1:0-2637 GCA_964505135.1 uncultured Ferruginibacter sp. | reverse complement strand
TGCAGGCTGCTATACATTCTCTTAAAGAAAAATGGAACATATTGTTGAGGTTATTTATTTTAATCATTGTATGCCGGGTAAATATTAATAAGTGATTTGTCCTGCTGCTTTTTGTACATCTATCTTGCTGGATAGCACCTGGTACAAAGCATTGTAATAATTGATTTGTGATGTTCTTAAGTCTGTTTCGGCTGTTATTACTTCAATGTAAGTCTTTACACCATTCCTGTATTGCAGGTTGATTACATCATATACTTCCTGCGCAAGTGCCACGTTTTCTTTTAAAGCAAGGTAGTTTGCCAAATTACTTTTGTAGCTGGCCAGTGCTGCAGCGTATTGAGCATTCACATTATTTTTTAACGCTGCAATATCCCATTGCGTTCTTCTCAGCTGCAACTCAGCATTGGAAATATTGTATTTTCTCTTTCCTCCCTGGAAAATGGGAAATGATAATGTGAGCGCTGCAAAGGAGTTGGGCAGGTTATTGTTGTAGATTTTTGCAAAATCATTATTTAGGTAATTTAGATTATAAGCGCCATTGAGTGACACATTCGGCAGGTAGGCCCATTTATTATATTTCAAATTGGCCTGTTGTAATTTTTGCTGCGTTTCCAGCAAGCGGTACTCGATACGATTACCCAGGCTTACGGTTGCCAGGGTATCAACACTAATTTCTTTTTCCATTTGCAGACTGTCATATACAAGATTCAACGGAGCTTCCGCTGGATAGCCCATTAAATACTTTAAATATTCTGTTCTGGAATTGAGCAGGGCAATATTGGCCTGGCGCAAGGCTTTGGTATTATTCAGTGTGATGGTAGCACGCTTGTAGTCGGTTTTATCTACTAGCCCTGACTTGTATTGATTATAAGCATTGCTCAGGCTTTTCTCAATACGGTTGATGTTTTCATCAGATACTTTTATTTGCTGTGCAGTAGCAATCACATCATAAAATGCTTTTGAAACACTGGCCGCTACATCTATCTTACGGCTTTCTGTAGTTTGCCTTGCCTGTGTAACCACGTCTCCTCTCGATTGAAAAGCCAACAGTGCATCCCTATTAAATAGATATTGCGATACCGTGAACTGTGCTGCGGAAGTATTGGGGAAACCTATCTTCACAACATTTCCCCCAAAAACAGATTGTTGCAACTGGAAATAATGTTGCAGACTATAATTAAAATTTACCTGTGGATACCAATCGGCCAACTTTGATTTGATGGTATTGTTTACAATACTCTCGTCTATCAAAGCCTGCTCAATTACAGGCTGGTGTTTGATTGCATAAGCTACCACTTTCTGAAGCGTTGCCTCAGAAAGTAAACTGTCGTTGGTAGTTTGTGCAAGCAAAATCGGAGGAAAAATAAAAGCCAGTATCACAGAAGGAACAAGCCTTCTTTGTATAAACAGTCGTTGCATACGGTTGAAAAATAATAAATCAAAAGAACTGTTGCCAGTAAATCTTTTTAGCACCATCTAACAGCAAAACTAACCAAAGGTTTTAATTTAAACAAACGTTTAATTAATTTGGTGCAGAGTAAAAAAAACATTACCTGGCCTAAAACCTTTCCAGCAAAGAATATTAGCGAAAGCACCTATCTATAAAAAATGATGAGCGGAAATATAAAGTGGTAATCGTAGCATTGAATAAAGGAAACAAAAACCTTATTTAATATAAGGTGACAGGAACTAAATCAACAGCGTTTATGTTATCTTTAAACCCATTTTGTGCATCACCTAACTAAACAATTAGCTTCTTATGAAAAAAAGTATTTGTCTTATTGTTATTACAATCTTCAGCTTTCATTTTTCATTTGCACAGGTAACTCATTTATTCAACGGTACATTGAACGGCTGGCATGCTGATGTTCCTGAAATGGACACCAACAAAACTGCAAGAAATCCATTCATTATCCGGAAAGGATTATTGGTAAGTCTGGGAACGCCGGGCGGGCATTTGATTACAGATCAATCTTACAGCAACTACCGCCTGGTAGTAGAATACCGCTTTGCAGCCAAACCAGGCAACTGCGGTGTGCTGGTGCATTGCTCTACACCGAGAGCCTTGTACCAGATGTTTCCTAAGTCAATTGAATGCCAGATGCAGCATAAAGATGCCGGTGATTTCTGGTGCATTGTAGAAGACATCACTGTGCCTGATATGGAGAAAAGAAGAGGACCAAAAGAAAACTGGGGCATTACGGAAGGCAAACAAAGACGCATTCCTAATCTGACAGACAATTCTGAAAAACCATTGGGTCAGTGGAACCGAATGACGATTGAATGTGTAAAGGACACAATTAAAGTTTGGGTAAATAACGACCTGGTAAACGAAGGCTATAACTGCACGGCAACGCAAGGACAGATTGCGGTACAGGCCGAAGGTTCAGAAGTGGAATTCAGAAAGATTGATTTGCTACCCATCAACAGGATATCAGCAAAGCTTCCCAAATAATTTGTACAGCCAGAAAATTTTTATTGCTGAATATTTTGCTTACTCGGTTAAGCGCCTATCTTTGAATAGTGAACAAAAAAACCTCTCTTAAAGATATTGCCCAGCGGCTGGGAGTTTCCACCGCCCTGGTTTCTTATGTAGTTAATGGTAAAGCAAAGCAGGCAAGGGTGAGTGATGCGATG
>CAZDHQ010000768.1:0-2647 GCA_964505135.1 uncultured Ferruginibacter sp. | reverse complement strand
AACAGGCCCCCATAAAAGAATGGAAAATTACCATTGACGGAATTTCCAAAACACTCAAAGAAGCTTGTGGCAGCGACCGTGTTGATCTGCACTTAGGCAGGGATGCAAAAGGTGAATTGTATATATTAACCAAGGCGGACGGGAGAATGTATAAGTTAGTGAGTGCAACTATGAAACCCAGAAATGTTCGTTAACAGGGTTTAATCAAAGGCAGTACTATTAATTAATAGCTGTCGGTCTAAAAGAAAAATACTTTTTACAAAAAAATGCAAACAGAAAAATTAACCACCGGCCAAATAAAAGTTACTGCCACCGGCTTCCTAAGTTTATTTTCACTTGTTGGCATTATGTTTTATGGACTCCCTTTCTTTTTTGATTTTTGGGTAAAAGATTTTGGCTGGAGCCGTGCCACAGTTACTTCAGGAAATATTGTTGGAAAAATTATTGTAGGCCCCTTATTAGGTTTTGCAGCAGGATGGATTATAGACCGTTTTGGGCCCAAACGCTTAATGTTATTCGGCATTACCATGGCGGGTGTTGCCGTTATGGGTTTCAGTACCATGACCGCCCTTTGGCAATTTTACTTTTTTTATTTTTTGGTAGCTGTAGGCTATATGTGCGGCGGGCCTTTGCCCAACCAGGTACTTATTTCAAGATGGTTTAATAGTTCCAGGGGAAAAGCGATGGGCATTGCTTACCTCGGTATTGGAGTAGGTGGAATGTTGGTGCCACACATTGCGAAGTGGCTCAATATGCAAATGAACTGGCGTTCTTCGTTAGTAGTATTAGGCGGTATTATGATTGCAGTTGCATTGCCCCTGGCTTTGTTTGTAAAAGAAAACCCTGAAGGAAAATTAAAAGAAGACAAACCCGGTGAACCAAAAATATCTTTCAAAAGCATTTTACAAAACAGGTCGTTTTATTTACTCGCCATCGGTAGCATGTGTTCTATTGGAGCAGTAGCAGGCATAATCCAAAATTTAAAATTATTTTTTACTCTCGATTTAAAATTTACGCAAGGGCATTCGGCAAATATTATTTCTCTTGTACTTGGTGCAAGTATTATTGGCCGCTTATTAATGGGATGGCTGGCAGACAGGTATCCTAAAAAATATGTGATGATGCTTATTTATACACTCATCACCATTTCCATATTGTTGCTTTACTATGCAACAACTCCGGCTGTTATTTATCTTTTTGCTTTCATATTCGGTATCGGTCTTGGCGGCGATTATATGATTATCCCATTAATGGCTGCCCAATTATTTGGTGTAAAAGTAATGGGCCGTGTAATGGGGCTTGTGTTAACCGTGGATGGTGCAGGCGAAGCATTAGCTCCCATGCTGGCAGGCAGTATCAGGGACAGGACAGGAAGTTATACAATGGGTTTTACCGCCTTAATTATTTTGTCCGTAATCGGAACGATTGCAGTGGCCATGCTGCGCCGCAAAAAAACATATAATGATCGTTTAAGTGATTTTGGGAAAGTCTCAGCCTCACCATAATAATTAATTATACAGGGGTACATAAATGAGAAAAGCAGATTGCATATTAAGGTCAATAAAAGTTTTAAATGATGTTAATAACACGCAATTGATTATTAATAAATTTTAAATAGGGATATGCAATGAAATAATTGCAGACAACAAACAAAAATTAATGAGCAAAATATATAACCGGTTAAAAGCAAAAATCATGAAGCAAAAAATTCTCTTAACAGCTTTCATAATTGTTTCCGCTATAGGCAAAACTATTGCACAGTCGCAGGTTTCAAATCTTAACGCTTTGGAATTACCCGGCAGATATTTTCAATTATTGGAAGAAGGTATTTCACAGCTTGAAAAAAAATTAGCGGCTGATCCCAATGCAACACTTGCTTCATTGGAAGGAGGGGCATCGCATGGCCATTTTCCCCATGCTGTATTACTGCCCGCTGTGCTTTATACAAAATTGCATCCTGCAAACAAACGCTATGGCGACAGCAGTTTACTATCACTTGCAAAACGCATTGGCGACCTGCTTGCTTCAGAAAATGAAAAAGGCCATTTCACCAAACGCGGCGACAGCGATTGGGATACCTACATGTGGCTGGAAGCATACCGCCTGCTTGAAAATAAATTAGGTGAAGAAAGAAGACTGCGCTGGCAAAAAGCAATTGTAGAAAATATTGCATTGCTGGAACCTAAGTTAGTAAAGTGCCTGGATTATCCCTGGTACAATGCCCCATTCATCACCACTTCTCCCAATCATTACTCCATCTATGCATCAACATTATTGGTGGGTGGCTATGTATTTAATAAACCGGAATGGGTGAAGATGGCAACAAAGGTTTTGCACCGCTATTGTGTGGAAGAGCAAACACCCGATGGTTTTTGGGGAGAGCACAGCCAGGCCGGTCCGACCACGGGTTACGATTATATCACATCAACACAAATTGCTTTGTACTGGGAATACTCAAAAGATCCTGATGCACTCAAAGCATTGCGTCGTTCCACGGATTTTCATAAATACTTTACTTACCCTGATGGCACACCTGTTGAAACCATTAATGACCGCAACCGCTATTGGGGAGTTTCTATGTGGGGGCATTTTGGTTTTTCTCATTTTGCAGATGGCCGTCGCTATGCTGCATTTCTTACAAATCAAT
>CAZDHQ010000767.1:0-2655 GCA_964505135.1 uncultured Ferruginibacter sp. | reverse complement strand
TATAACCTGCAGGTGCATTCAGCAGATTATGTTCATAATCCTCAAAAATATCCACCCCTGCAGCAAGATAGATCTCTAAATTCTTTTTAGCTGCAAGTGATGCAAGCCTGTAAAAATAGTTGTAGGTAGATTTTTTATTGTTAGCCGCCGGAAACATTTTCTTCAGGATAGCTGCTGTAGTCCGGGCACCCTTACCAGTTTTAAAGAAATCATATTTCGCAAACGGCACATAGCGCCTGTATCCCCCAAACAATTCATCTGCACCATCTCCATTTAGAATTACCGTAAGGTGTTTTCTTGCCTCTTTACTTACATAATAACTTGGTATGGCAGAACTATCAAAAAAAGGCTCACCATAATTAGCAATGATTTGCTCCACATCATCCTGCAAATGATCGAAGGAAATATTGATTTGTGTATGATGTGTTTGATATTTTTCGGCCACTAACTTTGCCAGCGGCGCTTCATCATATTCCCCGGAAAATGATACCGTAAATGTTTTGAGTTTGTTGTTGTATTTGCTGGCAATTGCGGTTACCAGGCCACTGTCTATTCCACCGCTTAAAAAACTACCCACTTCAAGATCCGACGCTTCAATTCTTCTCTTTACTCCTTCGTTTAAAAACTGGTCTGTTTTATCAAGCGTTGTTTCAAAAGAATCGTGGTTCTGTTGCAGGTAAAACTGGTGTATATCCCACCAATTTTTTTCTTTTACCGATAATGGATCGCAGTTAACCAGCAGGTAACTGCCTGCATTTAATTCGTTTACTTTTTTATACGGCGTTTGACTTTTGTAAAAAGAACCCAGCCTTAAATACCGATAAAAATTCTCTTCATTTATTTCCAGCGGCAGCAAGGCCTTCAGGCAATTTAATTCACTGGCAAAAACAAATTTGTTACCATCGTTAAAATAATACACAGGTTTTTTTCCGGCACGATCTCGTGCAATAAATAATTTTTTTTCAACACTGTCATAGATGATGAACACAAACATGCCATCCAGTTCATCCAGCATTGTTACACCAAGTTTTTGATAAAGCAGCAGCAGTGTTTCTGTATCGGATGAAGTGACACCTTTTAATCCATATTTTTCTCTAATGGCTGCATGATTATAAATCTCTCCATTAAAAATGATGGTGTAGCGATCTCCGAGATGCATTGGCTGTTTACCACCAGAAATATCAAGAATAGCAAGACGTAAATGGTAGAGCTCCACATTATCTTTTATAAAACCATTCTGTTCATCAGGCCCCCGATGCAGCATCACCTTATTAATACGCTGGTAGGATAATTTATAATTAACAGATCCGGTTATGCCACACATTAACTCATGATTTAAGTAGAAGCAAAATAACCTCTTATTATTGAATGGCAAACGATAATTTAGGATAAATTTGCCGGTAATGCTTTACCAACAACTGTTTGCAGAAAAATGGTTTTATCAGACCTGATATTATTCCCGCTGTATGTTTTATTTTTTCATCTGATTTTTTCTGCAAGAAGAAAAAGGATGCAAGATCCTTGGCTTAAAAAATACCACAAACAGGCTTTTTGGATTAAGGTAGCTTCTACGCTGGCATTTACTTTTTTCTATACGGTGCTTACTACAGGCGATACTACAGTGTTGTATTATGCAGAAGGAATCAATATCACAAAACTGATCTTAAAAGATATCAGTAATATTAAATTGCTGTTTATAAAGGGAGTTGATTTTGACCAGAATTTACTCGCCAATTCACTGAACCGTGGCTATTTTAAAAGTGAGAGTAACTATTTTGTGGTTAAGCTGGTAAGTTTTTTTTCGTTTTTTTCCTTTGGAAGCTATGCCGTTATCAATCTTTTTTTTTCCATGATTTCTCTTAGCGGTGTATGGCGATTGTATAAATTTTTTTATGAGCAATACCCGGCACTTCATAAAAGGCTTGCAATAGTGGTTTTATTTTTACCCAATTTTATCTTTTGGAGTTCTGGCATTTTGAAAGATCCGCTGTGTACAGGTATGTTGGGCTGGCTTACTTATTCGGCTTATTGCGCCTTTAAGAAAAGAACTTCGGTTATAAAAAACATAGCCATTGCCGTTATTGCAGCCTATGTGTTAGCCGTAGTAAAGGCATATATACTGGCAGCCTATTTACCATTCTTTGCATTGTATATTATTCTTTCCCGTATATCCATTATAAAAAGCAGGATAGTAAAACTGGCGGCGATGTTTATGTTAGCTTTTATTATCAGTATATCCTTGTTTCTTTTATCTGATAAATTATCGAACGTATTGGGAGACTACGCTCTTGACAAACTCACAGAAACGGTCAAAAATTCGCAGGAAGGTTTTAATGTAATTGCTGAATATGCAGAATCTTCCTTTTCATTAGGTGCTGAGTTTGACGGCACTCCTGCAAGCCTCGTTCATATTGCGCCAGCTGCTATTGCAGCTACTTTATTCAGGCCATTTATATGGGAGTCAAAAAAAATATCTACACTCCTTTCGGCGCTGGAAAGCATGGCCTTTATGCTTTTTACAGCCTATGTTTTATTTAAAGCAAGGCTTGGTTTTTTTATACAAATATTTAAAGATCCTATGACGATGTATTGCTTTTGGTATGCTGTTCTGTTCGCCATTTTTGTTGGAGCCATCACACTAAATTTTGGCACATT
>CAZDHQ010000766.1:0-2659 GCA_964505135.1 uncultured Ferruginibacter sp. | reverse complement strand
TGACCAGTACCAGACTGGCGAACGATGCTTAACACCGGGCGTTTGCCCATTGCAGTATAATATTCAGTGATAATACTCATTAATGTACCTACAGCCAAACCAACCATGATTGCTCCAACAACACCAGTCCTGGTGAACTCGTGTCCACGAAGCGTCATTGTTTCAGGCAATATGTAAATAACAAGGAAGTAAGAAGCAACGCCTGCTAATACAATAGAGCCCCAGTTACCCATATTTAATGCACTTTGTACTTTGGCTGTGCTTAAACCAGCGCTTTCACTGATACGTACAAACAAGGTTCCGATAATTGAAAACAGAATACCTGCACCAGCAATCAGCATTGGCAATAAGATTGGACCAAGACCACCGAATGAATCAGCAGAAACAGTTTCTCTTCCCAATACCATTGTAGCTAATACGGTTGCAACGTAAGAACCAAACAAGTCAGCTCCCATACCGGCAACATCACCTACGTTATCACCCACGTTATCTGCAATGGTTGCTGGGTTACGTGGATCATCTTCAGGGATACCTGCTTCCACTTTACCTACCAGGTCAGCGCCTACGTCAGCGGCTTTGGTATAGATACCGCCACCTACACGTGCAAACAAGGCAATGGATTCAGCACCTAAAGAAAAACCAGTCAATACTTCAATCGTACGCTCCATTTCATGACTGTCAACAGCCGCTTCTGGAGCAAAAATCATTTTTAAAATAATAAACAAACTTCCCAAACCAAGCACAGCCAAACCTGCCACACCAAGACCCATTACAGAGCCACCGGTGAAAGACACAGCCAGGGCTTTGCTCAAGCTGGTACGTGCAGCCTGTGCAGTACGTACATTGGCTTTAGTAGCAATACGCATCCCGATAAAGCCGGCCAATGCACTAAAGAAGGCACCAATAATAAACGCAATCGCAATCGTCCAGTGACTGTTTTCATTGCTATAGCCCATTATGCCAAGCAGTAAAGCGCCAATCACCACGAAGTAGCCAAGGATCTTATACTCAGCTTTTAAGAAAGCCATCGCACCTACAGCAATGTAGTTGCTGATTTCTTTCATTCGTTCGTTACCGGCATCCTGTTTTGAAACCCATGCAAACTTGATAAAAGTGTACAAAAGGCCTACAATGCCTAGTGCAGGAACTACATAAAACAATTTGTCCATAGTAAGAAAAAGTTAAAATTTTGGTGGGCAAAAATAGGGGAATTGGGTCAAAAACCTCCAATATGCGCCAGTTTATTGAAAAGCTTCAAAGAATTGTTTTGGGGCTGTCGGCTTTTTGGCTTTATTGGCCTACAGTTGCCGCTTTTCACTGCTGCTCCGGCACAAGGCCTGGCTCAAAGGCTTCACCGGGGCATCCGTTGCAATCGGCCAGCCCGTCAGCAAAATATCATTGATCGTCATTGATGCTAACTACCCGGGAAATACTTTTCAAGCTTATCTCTTAATACCGCAGGCATCTCACAACGCTTCATATCCTTAGCCTGCATAAAGTACAGTGTTACATCACCCGTATTCAGTAGTTCCCCGGCTTCGTTATAAATTTCATGATGAAAAGTGATCTTATGGTGAAGCGGCAATTCTTTTAAAATTGTTTTTACCGTTATCAGGTCTTCATACCTGGCTGGTCTTAAAAAGCGGCTATGGATATCCACTACTGGCATTATTACACCCAGCGCTTCTATGTCTTTATAAGAGTAGTCTAATGCTCTCAACCATTCAGCCCGACCTATTTCATAAAACTGTGCATAGTGGCCATGGTATACCACACCCATTTGATCAGTGAGCGCATAGTGGATGCGTATTGTTGTTTCGGATGAAAACATGTTGATTAATGGTTCTAACGTTATTTCCCGGTCATCCCATCCACACTTACCTTGCCCGGTCCCAAAATCAAAATCACCAAATAGCATCCAAGGAAGAGTGAGGCTTTTTCACCCTCACCAAAAAAATCATGGTGGTGAGCCAGGAACAATGCAACACTCATGTTGATGATTAAAGGAATGGCCGATAATCTTGTAAACAGTCCGAGTATTAAAAACAATGAACAGAAGAACTCTGCAAATACAGCCAATGCAAGTGAAAGGGTTTGTCCCATTCCTAAAAAATTCATAAACTTAGCCTGGTAAGATGAGAAGTGTACCAGCTTATCATATCCATGATTGATCATTAAAAATCCTACCACCAGCCTTAGTAATAACATGGCTGTATTAAAGGCTCCTGTTGAGTATTTGGTAGATAAAAGCTGCTTCATAGTTTAAGAGAATGATGGTTTTAAAGTTGATGTTAGCATTGTATTTGTCTTTTCTTTAACAGCGCTGCGAATGTACATTCGTTTCGCTTACAGTAGTTATCCACTTATTCACAAATCGTTTGGAATAGTGTTTGTATTGAAGGCAATGTAGCTAATTTTGCGACACAACAAAATGAACGACACAACTTTTGTTATGATAAAAAAGCCTTCAGCAATTCTTGCCTTTTTTGTTTTTTTATTTCATATCACATCCGCACAGCAAACACATGTTTTTACCGACCCGGAAAGAAGGTTTAAAGAAGCAAAGAACTTCTTTATCCAACAGCAATATGCGCTGGCCTATCCATTATTGGATGAAGTAAAGAAAACTTTGAATGACAATAAGAAATCTGACAAGGAG
>CAZDHQ010000765.1:0-2661 GCA_964505135.1 uncultured Ferruginibacter sp. | reverse complement strand
TATGGCGAACTCCGCTTTATCCCCAATCCTTACTATTACGATTCCGACCCAGAGCAGAAAAAGGAGCTCTTTCTGCGTTTAGAAAAAGTTGGCAATGCAGCATCAATGCTATCAAATAAATTAAAGGTAAGCTCTTCCAGTAAACTATCGAGTGTGTTGGAGCTAACTTACGCTGATGAAATACCGACCAGGGCAGAACAAATTTTAAATACCCTAATTAACGAATACAATAGAGCTTCGATAGAAGAGAAGAATATATTGGTAAAAAATACACTTGCATCAATTTATGCCAGGTTAAATGTGGTTGCAAAAGACCTTGACTCTATAGAAAAGAAGGTACAACAATACAGGGCGACAAGCGGAGCAATAGACCTAAGTGCTCAAAGTACACAATACTTGCAAAATGTGGGCTCCAGTGATATTGAGCTTAGTAAGGTGGACGTTCAGTTAGACAATCTCAATCGTTTAGAAAGTTTCGTTAAGTCCAGTGAGAGTATTGGCGTGTTGCCTTTACCTGTTGGTATTAATGATCCTACCCTTACCACCTTGATGACAAGGTTAAATGACGCACAAATCAATTATGAAAAGATGAAGAAAACAGTGGGTGAAAAAAATGCCATGGTTACTTCATTGCAGGATGAGATAGATAAATTGAAACCAGATATTTTAGCCAATATTCAAACCCAGAAAAGAAATCTAAATGCCACAAGGCAAAGCCTCTATTCTACCAGTGGCAAGTACAACTCAATGTTGAACTATATACCACAAAAAGAAAAGCAGTTGGTTGAAATTAGCAGGGATCAAAATATTAAAAATAATATTTACCAGTTTCTTTTACAGAAAAAGGAAGAAAGCGAACTTTCTTATGCTAATAATATTTCTGATAGCAAGGTGGTGAACTATGCTATGGCTAATAGAGATACACCTGTTAGCCCCAAGAAGATGGTGATATACCTGGCCGCTTTTCTATTTGGCTTATTAGCACCGCTTGCTGTTATTAATGCAAGAGAAATGCTCAATAGTAAAATACTTTACAGGAAAGAAATAGAAAGCTTAACTACTATACCTGTGATTGGTGAAGTGGTTCAAAATAAGTCTAAAGACTCTGTTGTAATTGAACCGGGAAAAAGATCTTTCATTGCTGAAGAATTTAGAAAAATACGGGTTTCTTTAATGTTTCTTGGCATTGATTCTTACCATAAAAAAATATTGGTTACATCCAGCATACCCGGCGAAGGCAAAAGTTTTGTAGCAGCAAATCTTGCCATTAGTTTAGCAATGACGGGTAAAAAGGTAGCCCTGGTAGATATGGATCTTCATAACCCTTCATTAGGAAAGTTGTTTGATGTTACTACAGAAGAAATTGGAGTAAGCGACTATCTTCTGGGAGAAAAAGATGCGGACGAAATTATAAGAACTGTTCCCAAACACGAAAATTTATTCTTTATTTCTTCTGGTGGTATTCACCCAACTCCATCCGAATTGTTAGAAAATGGACAAATACAAAAATTAATTAACTATCTGGATGAAAACTTTGATGTTATTGTATTGGATACAGCACCGGTAGTAATGGTAACAGATGCTTATCAACTCTCTTCACTGGCTGATGCAACACTCTATGTAATTCGTCATAAATACACCCCAAAAATGCTGGTGAAAAGAATTGATGAGAACAACAAAATTAATACACTTAAAAATCCGGCGATTATTTTCAACGGCATTAAAACAAGAGGGTTTGTAAAGAACAATTATGGCTATGGTTATGACTATGTATATGGGGGTAACCAAAAAAAATATAAAGAGAACAATGTAAAAGCTTAATTTTGCGGCCTAAGAAAAGGTTTAAGTCCAACCTTTGTAAAACGCTCTACTGTCTTTGGAAGACAGTTTCCATTTATTCTATCGAAAAACTGCACATGTTTTTAATTAAAAAAATTAAAAATGAACAAGACTTGGTATGCAGTTTATACAAAGCCGCAATGCGAAAAAAAAGTAGTTGCCCAGCTTTCAAAAAAGAAGATCGAAAGTTTTGCACCAGTAAATAACCGTTATACCGGAACTGGGAGCAGAAGAAAATTGATTACCGAACAACTATTCCCCGGCTTCGTTTTTGTAAACATATCAGAAGCGGAATTCACTGCAGTGAAACAAACAGCAGATATAATCAACTTCGTTTATTGGTTAGGACGACCAGCCGTTATTAAAGCTGCTGAAATTGAAAATATTTATCATTTTGCAAATAGGCATACCAATATACTGCTAACAAAAATCCCGGTTAATGTTAACGGAATAGTACGAATTACGAATACTGCTGGCTTAGACGTCAAACAAAGAGTAACAGATGCTAACGTTAACACCATAAAAATTACATTGCCATCTCTCGGGTATATGATGCAGGCTGAAGCTACAACTGACGCTAGTGAGGCATTACAGTCTGATAAAGAAGAAATTAATCTTGTTAATTAACCCCTGAATATGTTTATTAAGGGGGTTATTTGTTTAATATTATACCACTGGTGTTACAAATGAAATTCGCCCTGTTTATTACGGGGCTGTTTTATTTCTATTCTGGAGAGACAACTATTTGTAAATCTTACAGATATAGGAAATATTTAGTTAACAAACTACGTTAATAAGGTACTTTTTGTAAAACTGACTATA
>CAZDHQ010000764.1:0-2662 GCA_964505135.1 uncultured Ferruginibacter sp. | reverse complement strand
AATCCAATCTTTAGGATTGATGAGCAGTTGTTAATTTACCCAAATCCATTCAACGATCATCTCAATATTAAACTCTTAAATGAGACTATTAATGATCTTGAGATAATAAATTTAGAAGGTTCTAGTGTTTACAAAAAGAATGGAATTCAATCGGAAGTCGCAGAAATAAAGAATCTGCAGCTTTCCCCGGGAGTTTATGTTCTCAAGGTAACTACATTGATGAACGTCTATTATTCCAGAATATCTTGTACGAAATAATAATGAGCTACATCCAAAAGAATAAGATTTTTCTTTCTGGTTTGTTAGGCTTTTTATTCGTTATCATTTTCACTGGTCTTTGTAATTACTTTAATGAGCCTCCACAAGGAATTCACTTTGCGAGACAAATGGACTCGTTTTCATTTTCAGAGTACTTTTATCTTAAAACCTATAATTTATTTACACCCGGAAATCTGAACCTTCAGTCTGTAGGCGGAAAATGCGGAAGTGAATTTCCTATCATTTATTACATAGCCGGATTGACCTATAAGTTTCTCGGGGTGAATTTTTTCTCTTTAAAGATATTATCGTTAGTTGTATTCTTTATTGGTTTTATATTTTGTCTGAAGTTCATTTATCTATTATCAGACTCTTTGGCTTTAAGCTTGGCATTGACATGTTTGTTTTATTCGTCAACCGTACTGCTTTATTATTCTGATCTTTTTATACCGGATGTGCACGCTTTTTCATTGTTAATGGTGAGCTTTTATTATTACCTGCTTTATATAAAACTCTATAATAAAAAGCACTTAGTTTGGATGTACTTGATAATGACGTTTGTGTGTTTATTAAAGGTGTCTTTTTTGTATTATGATTTCATATTTTTTATCACAATTTTTCTGGCAAACAGAAAACTCAGAAGTAACCGCAATAATTTCTTATACTTTTCAATTTCAGTCCTGGCAGTAGTTGCCTGGTACTTTTACATCAGAGTATATAACGGCGAGAATTTTTCCTATTATTACACAACTAGCATCAAGCCCTTCTGGAAATACCCGAACGAGAAGATCCGGCAAGCACTAAGTTTTATTACCAGTTATTGGTATCCTAAATATTATTTTCAATCAACCTTTCATTTTTTATTATCGATCAACCTGATTTACTTATTGTTTTTAAAAAAAGAAAAGTGGCAAATTCTTATGATAGTGACGATGATCGTTTCGTCATTGTTCTATATCAGTTTATTTTTAATTCAGTTCATTCATCACGATTATTATATCATTGCGGCTTTACCAAGTCTGATCTTTATTTCAGCGATCTCGTTTAATCAGATTTTCCGGAGATTCGGAAATAAAGTCTGGAAGACTATATTAATTGTTGTGGTTTTTATTCTGGCTTTTCTTAGTCTGAATTACGCAAAGTTAAACCTGTACAGGAGATACACTGACAACATTGACAGGTCATCTATTGTTAGGTTTCAGATTTCAGGCATAAATAGCTTTTTAAAACAAGAAAGTATCAATGAAAAAGCAAAGTTTATCGTTGTAGGGGATCGTACCCAAAACGGCAGCCTCGTTTTTCTCAACCGCTTTGGTTGGACCTACCCTGATTTTAAGCTCGATCCGGGTAGCTTAATAAGTAACCTGCCTTTGGCCGATTATTTGCTGGTGCTGGAGCCTTCAGCTAACAGAATTCCGGATAAGATCAGGACCAACCTCGAAAAATGTCCAAAGATGATTTACAACAGTAACCACATCTACGATCTGAAAAATTATCACCGGTTAACCAATTAAAAACTGAAATAACTGAGTAGATCAGTGCAGAAAACCTCCATAGGCCAACCGGGTAACAAAAAACTCCGCTTAGAATTGAAAATCTCGTCCAAATTGTTAGTTTTGAGGCAAAATAAACGCAAAACTTTGACAGGAGACTTAAACTGTTTATATTAATGCAAATTTTACCAGCTTGATGAAAAAATTATTATTGGTCCTTCTTACACTTTTTTTTGGCCTCGGGGCATTTTCTCAGATCACCAATGTGCGCAAGTGGCGCAAAACAGAAAAGGACTCCCTCAACCAGGCGCTGCTGATGTACGATGAGAACCTTTTTTTACAGGCCCTGCCCATCTTTGAAGGCATCCTCAAAAACCATCCCAACGAACAGTTCATCCAGTACAGTTATGCCAAATGCGCGCTTTATCGCGCTGATAAGCACGAAGATGCCTACAAATACTTGTCTGAGATCTATGCCAAAAACAAAAAGATCGACGAGATCCAATACGACATTGCCAGGGCCGCGCATTATGTGAACAAACTCGAAGAAGCTACCCAGGCCATCAACCTGTACCGGGGTAAAAAGCTGACCCCTGAAAACAAAGCAAAGGCCGAACTCTTAAAACGTTACATCGATAACGCGGAATATTTCAGCGTTAAACCAACCACCGCCAAAGTCACCAACCTGGGATCAAACATCAATTCAGAAGGTGATGAATACGCGCCGGGCATCAGCGCCGACGAATCCACCCTGGTATTTACCTATTCAGGCCCAAAAAGCCAGGGGGGGCTGCTCAGCGATCAAAATCAGTCAGATCCCACCGGCACTTACCACGAAGATATTTACATGTCAGTAAAACAAAACAATGAGTTTGGTCCGGCTACAGGCCTTCCAAATATCAATACCGATT
>CAZDHQ010000763.1:0-2664 GCA_964505135.1 uncultured Ferruginibacter sp. | reverse complement strand
TTTTTAAACTCACTATAAGTAAAATCTTTTAGTGAAGGAATTACCTTTACAGGCTTATTATAAACCGGCATGGGTTCTTCTATTTTATTTACCGACTGGTTTGTTTTATATGATTTTATTTTTTTGGCGGCATCCTTCTTTTTCATAACCTGTCATTTGTCGTTCAAATGTACGTCATTTGTCTTGTTAATGAAATTTTTTTTCTCCTTTTTTACAATAGATTTGCAGACTTAATTTAGCAAACATGCAGCAATACAGCCAGGTAAAGGCGATGCTGGCTATTACCAGGGCCAGTTTAAGATCAATGTTTAGAAGTCCACAGTCCGTTTTTTTTAGCATTTTCTTTCCGATTATATTGATTGTAATATTTGGCGCTTTAAGTGGTGGTAATTCCATCACTATTGATGTGGCATTTGATAAGAAGACTGATACTACCAACCTTATTTATCACATGCTAAATAATTCACCGGTTTTAAACGTAAAAGAAGCAAGTGAAGATTCATTGGTTGATATGATGAAGAAGGGAAGAATAACTGCTCTTATTCAAATAACAGAGAAGCCCGGTGGAATAAAATCGAAGTATGAAATTCATTTAAAATCATCTTCTGCAAATCAAAGGGAGTTACCTGCGTTGCAATCTGTGATAAGGGATGTAGTTTCCGGAATTGATAAAGTAAATAACCCCAACCAGGAATCAATAGCATACATAACTAATGAAACTGTAACTGGAAGACAATACAAGTTAATAGATTTCTATCTCCCTGGTATGATAGGATTCTCATTAATTGGCGCTGCAGTTTTTGGTGTGGCATTTTTGTTTTTTAATTTGAGAGAAACCCTTGTACTTAAACGCTTGTATTCTTCCCCAATTAGGAGAATAAACATCATCTTTGCTGAAACCTTATCAAGGGTAATTTTTCAAATTGTAACTGTAATAATCCTCGTTTTATTTGGAACTTTTTTCTATGATTTTACGCTGGCTAATGGTGTCCTTACTTTCTTTGAGATCATCTTTGTCAGTTTGCTTGCGTTGATCGTTTTTATGGGGGCCGGTTTTGTTATTAGCAGTATTGCTAAAAATCAAAACATCATTCCTATTTATTCTAATATTTTTATGTTCCCTCAGTATTTTTTATCTGGAACTTTTTTTCCAAAGGGAGCATTGCCCAAAAGCATTCAATGGCTTGTAGAAATTTTGCCCTTAACCGCTTTTAATGATGCACTAAGAAAAATATCTTTTGAAGGCGCAGGTTTATTAGCATCAGGGAAACAAATTGGTATACTTGCCTTGTGGGGAGTAATTGTTTACTTTATAGCAAGTAAAGTTTTTAAATGGGAATAATATGCGCTTTGCAAAACTGATCCTTACCGGCATTATTGGAATGTTCATCATCATGACGCTGCTATCATTGTTGATTCCATCCAAAGTAATTGTTTCAAGAACCACGCTGGTAAATAACACTACCGTTGACAAAGTGCAGCAGCAAATACGTTCGTTTAACAACTGGAAAAATTGGTATCCTGTTTTTAAAAATGAAACGGTACAGGTGAAAATTGATTCTATATCCAATACAGCTCAAATTAATTACAAGGGCAAAACAGCGGAATTAAGATTTACCAGTGCAACAGACTCCAGCTTTTCCTTTCTAACCATTGCTCCTGGTGAAAATGATATTAGCAATCAAATCATCGCCATTGCCGTGCCCAATCAAAACAATGTACAGGTTGAATGGCGTGCCGTAAACAAACTAAAATGGTATCCCTGGGAAAAATTCTATGGAATTTTTGTAGATAAACTTACCGGCGGTTCTTATGAATCCGGACTGCAGGGTTTAAAAAACTACCTGGAAACTCACTAAGCTGCCTATCTTGCCTTCTCTTATTATCAAAAAAATCCCATGCAACGCTTTGCATAAAATGAATGTCAACCTTCATAAGAGATGGATTATAATGTATTGGTAAAAGACTGCCTCAGGCAAAAACCGGCGGCGCAAAAGGAGTTGTACACTCATTTTGCACCGGCGATGCTGGGCGTTTGTTACCGCTACACTAAATCTTTACACGACGCAGAAGATGTATTGCAGGAAGGCTTTGCCAAAGTATTTCATTACCTGGATACATTTAAAAACTCGGGTGAACTGGGCGCCTGGATCAGGCGTATTATGGTAACTACGGCACTTAATTACCTTAAGCGGAATAAGAAATACCGCAGCGAAATGGTTTTTACTGAAGCTCCGCTGCATCCTGTTTCCGATGATAATCCCTCGGTAACCATGGATGCAAAACAATTGGCAGATATTATCAGGCAGTTGCCAACAGGTTACCAAACCATCTTTAATTTGTATGCAATTGAAGGTTTTTCTCATCCTGAAATTGCTGGTATGCTTGGTATCAGTGAAGGTACCTCCAAATCGCAGTATTCAAGAGCAAGGCACCTGTTGATTGAGTGGCTGAATAAAACGGAGTTGAAAATTAAAAACGGGCAGTATGCAGGAAAATAATTTTGAAAAAGAAGTGCGGCAGGTAATGCAGGAGTTCAGCATAACTCCTTCAGAAAACCTGTGGCAGCAGGTGAAGGCTGATCTAGACGAAAAGAAAAAATCCAAAAGAAGGTGGTGGTTTGCTGCCATGATTTTTTCTGCCTGCCTATTACTGCCTTCACTT
>CAZDHQ010000762.1:0-2670 GCA_964505135.1 uncultured Ferruginibacter sp. | reverse complement strand
AATTACTACATACTGTTTGCCATCTACCTCGTAAGTTGCAGGTGTTGCATATCCCCCTGCAGGTAACTGGTACTCCCAAAGCGTTTTGCCCGTGGCCTTATCAATAGCCCTGAATTTTTCATCCTTTGAAGCGCCGATAAAAATTAATCCGCCTGCTGTTACAATACCGCCACCAAAAAGCTGTGTACCTGTATTAGTAATTCCTTTTGCTGCCAATTCAGGATATTCACCCAGGGGTTTTTTCCAAAGAATGTCTCCGGTGTTAAGGTCAACTGCATTTAAAGTTCCCCAGGGTGGTTTTACACCGGGGTATCCATTTTGATCTGTTAATTGCACATAACCTTTCAGGCTATAACGCAACCTTGTTGAATCATTTGAAACAGGTAAATTTTCTGGCTTTCTTCTTACAAATTTTTTATCACTATTTAAGTTAAACAGGTAAGAGATAATAGCCTCTTTTTCCTCCGCTGCCAATTTATTGAGTGAAGGCATCATGCCCCGCCCTTTTTCTATTACATTCTGTGCATCATCTGGTTTAATACGTTGTGCAATGTTTACCAATGGAGGAAACTGGCCATTGCCTTTAAGGTCTTCACCATGGCAAGCTGCACAATTCCTGTTGAACAAAACCTGGCCAGCCTGTTGCATATCAGTATGGCCAAACTCATCAGACGCATTTTCTTTATATGCTGTTAACTCAACAATATTGGGTATATCGTTGATGCCAACATACATGATACCTGTTTCCATATCCACACAGGCGCCACTCCATTCTGCGCCACCTCTAAAGCCGGGCATTTCAATAATACCCCGTACCGAAGGCGGCAGGTAAATATTGCCCCATTCATATTTTTTTGCTTCTTTTAAAGCAAAGGCATGGGCTTCGGGAGAAATGTCAGTAATAACGCTTTCATCAAATGTTTGCCGGCAAAGCGGTAATGGTTTTAGAGGAAAGGGCTGTGTAGGCCAGCTTTGTTCACCCGGAATTTTTGAAACGGCTACGGCTTTTTCTTCTATAGGGAATAAAGGCTTACCAGTTTCCCTGTCAAAAAGAAAAATAAAACCCTGCTTGGTAATTTGTGCAACGGCATCAATGAACTTGTTATCTTTTTTTACAGTTACCAGGTTTGGGGGAGAAGGTAAATCATAGTCCCATAAATCGTGGTGAGATACCTGGTAATGCCAGATATATTTTCCGGTGGCAGCATCAATGGCAATTACACAATTGCTGAATAAATTTTGTCCGATTCTTTCTCCCCCGTGAAAATCGAAAGAAGCGGCGCCTGTTGCTGCAAACAGGATTCCTCTTTTTCTGTCAATGCTCAGTCCCGACCATGCATTACAGCCGCCTGCTGTTTTATAAGCATCTTTCGGCCAGGTATCGTATCCCAATTCTCCCGGTTGCGGTACGGTATGAAACATCCATTTCTGTTTACCTGTGCGTACATCATAAGCCCGGATATGGCCCGGGTAACTGCCGTATTCTTCTCCCACCGATGAACCGGTAATAATCATATCCTGGTAAATAACGCCGGGTGACGTGTTGCCAACACTTTCATGCCACCCCTTAGCTTCATCCGGCCTGAGTCCGATGTTTAAATCAATAAAACCTTTATCGCCAAAACTCATGATTTGCTTACCCGTTCCTGCATCAATAGCCATCAGTTTACTTTCTGCAAAAACAAAAATTCTTTTTTCATTCCCGCTTTCCCAGTAAGTAATTCCCCTGTTAAAGCCGCCGCCTTTGCCATCCGGTGCAAAGGGGTCAAATACCCAAAGTTCTTTACCTGTTTTTGCATTAATTGCAAACGTTTTAAGTTTTGGAGAAATGCCATATAATATATCATTGATGATAATGGGATTGCACTCAACGCTAAAATAATCGGATTTATCACCTGTACGGTATGTCCAGGCTACCTTAAGCTGACTTATATTTTTTGTATTGATTTGGTTCAATTTGGAATAGGCATTTGACCCATCATCTCCTCGGTACACCTTCCAGGATTTATAATCTTCTTCTTTTTTTTGATTGCATGCTGGTAATAAAAAAAGACCGGTTGCTGTTACAATAAAATATTTTTTTAAAGTAAGGAATAAACCAAGTATCACCTTTTTGCCGGGCCTGGGTTTGGCGTACTGGTTTAATAATCTGCATTCGATTTTTTTTAGCATACTTATAAGTTCAGTAGAGAATGATTTTGGATAGCCAAATTTAAGTATAAGTAAACAATATTTTTATTTTTAGTTTCTAATTATTTAAAAATAATTCCTTTATCTTTCTTTGAATAGCATTTTGTATAGTAAATTTTTAATTTGAGGAATAGAATGCTTTAACTTTACAATTGGGAGTTAAGAAAATTGATGTGTCAAAATAACCAATAATATGAGGGCTTTCTGGTTTATATTTTTCACTATTTCATTGCTGCAAGGCTACGCACAGCAATATAATAACTGGTATTTTGGGCAAAAAGCCGGGGTAAGTTTTAACCCTGTAAATAATCAGCCCATTCCCTATAAACTTGAGAACAGTGCAATGAATTTGGGTTATACCACCGAACAGGCAACTGCCTGCAGTAGTATTAGTGATACTTCGGGCAACTTGCTATTTTATACAAATGGGGTAGTTGTATATAACAGGAGCCATCAAATAATGAGGAATAGTATAATGCC
>CAZDHQ010000761.1:0-2674 GCA_964505135.1 uncultured Ferruginibacter sp. | reverse complement strand
AAAATTCCCTGTATCCCTTTTTACCTGGCCGCTTTGGTTTTAATCCTGGATAAGTGTAAAACAAAAAACGGCACCGTTCTAAAAAACGATACCGCTGTTGCTGTATAAAGAATTGGTTTGATTAATTAGCTGGCAGTCCTGCTTTGTTTAGAAAGCATAAATGGACTAAAAAGGCTGTACCCAAGTGCCTTCCTATATTGAGAAAGGGTATTTCTAAAAATCTCACTTTGCTTTAAACTTAATCTTGACAGAATCAGGGGAGGCGTAGCTGTTAAGTTATTTCTGAATGCATCAATAGCAGGCCAAAAAATAAAACCGAGTTTTTTTACCTTATCCGTCTTCTGGTAAACCAATATTATTCCGACCAAGGCAGCCAGGAAAAAGCAGTAATGAATCGTAGCGATAAACTTATTGCTGAAGCTTGACTGGTGCACCCTAAAGCGATTACGTACATAATAATACATCTTCCAGGAGTTTTTATAATCCCAATCTTTTTTGTAAGAAAATACTGCAGCCGGATGATAGTGTATGCTATTGGAAATAGTATAAAAAGGAATTTTATTCTTTTTAGTTATTCTGCAAAGGTATTCACTCTCGTCGCCCCATAAAAACAATGAAGGTTCTGGAACACCTACTCTTTCTATAATATTTCGATGGATTAAAGTACCATTAAACGGATGGGCAACATCTTTAATCATTATTTCATTTACATCATCAATAGTGGTATAGTCTTTTGTTTTCCACACAAAAGATTTTTTATCTTCTTTATTAATTACAGCACAATTTCTCAAGCACAATAAATCAGTTTGTGGTTCTAGTAATTTTTCCAGCGCATCTTCCTTTGGATACCCATCATCATCCATACACCATATCCAGGAAAAATTATTTTTAAAAGCCCATTTGATTCCGGTATTAAATCCGCCACCGGAGCCGGTATTTTTTTGTGTGATAAATAATAAATCAGGTTGGGTTTGCAGCCACTCTTCGGTGCTGTCTGTACTTCCGTTATTGATTATAAGGATAGTATCGGGCTTACGTGTTTGATTACGCAGTGCAGTAATACATTCAGTAAGTAAATTAAGCCGGTTGTAAGTAACAACCACTGCAATTACTTTTTCCATAGGAATACGATTGGATATTAGGGACAGATCATTGCTGATTCTATCTTGTATAAAACGAAATCAGGTGGTAGTTATTGTCTTATAGTAAACGATGGCATATATAGTTATTAACAACTTTACAGTTCTGCATTGGGGAAAATCGGCCGCTTGCCTGTAGGGAGGTTTTCGGCAAAGTGTTGTGCAAAAAGAATAGCTTCTTCAATTACATGCTGCATGTCCATATAGCGGTAGGTAGCCAGCCGTCCTAAAAAGGAAGTATTGGTTTCTAGCTCCGCTGCCATCCTGTATTGTTTCAACAGTTGTTTATCTGCTTCCAGCCGTTTTGGATAATAGGGGATATCGTTGCTGGAAGTTTCACGGCTGTGTTCTACAAAATAAATTGTGCTGTCATGTTGCTCCCAGGGTGTGAAGTGCTTGTGCTCCACAATTCGGGTGTACGGAACTTCTTCATCGCAATAGTTGATTTGTGTAGCACCCTGGTAATCGCCTTTTGCATAATGCTTTTCAAAATCAACAGTACGATAACCCAGCCGCCCAAAACGGTATTGAAAATATGCATCAATCGGACCGGTATAAAATACATGATCATATGAAGCTGTTTCTTTGCCTGGGATAAAGGTTTTATTCAACAATACCTTGATGGCGGGATGTGCTATCATGTTTTGCATGATAGTAGTATAGCCATTAACAGGGATCCCGGTATAGCAATTATTGTGATAATTGTCATCGTAGGTAAACCGGATGGGAACCCGTTTTAAAATAGAAGCTGGTAGTTCTGCAGGTTCACATCCCCACTGCTTTTTCGTGTAACCATAAAAGAAAGTCTTATAAAGTTCGCTCCCAATAAAACGCAACGCCTGTTCTTCAAAATTGGCTGGTTGATCAATTGATTTATCACCTATGCTTTCAATAAATGCTTTGGCTTCAGCAGGTGAAAAATCTTTATTAAAAAATTGATTGATGGTATGAAGATTTACCGGCAGTGAATAAATCTTCCCCTTTACGTTTGCCTTTACCCTGTGTACATAAGGCCTTAGCTCTCCAAAACTGTTTACATAATCCCAAATTTCTTTTTTATCTGTATTAAAAATATGGGGGCCATAGTGATGAACCATGATGCCGGTAGCTGCATCTCTTTCCGTGTGGCAATTACCTCCGATATGTGATCGCTGGTCCCAGATATCAATGCGGCAATCCAGTTTGGATGCAAGCTGCTGAGCCAGCACACAACCGGAAAAACCGGAACCAACAATCAAAAAGCGGTAGGCCATAAAATTTGAAAGCAGCAAATGTAAAAGAAATAGCTTGCAACTGGTTTTAGATAAATATTATTTTGCGTTAATACAAACTTATTGAACGACTTATTGTTTGTAACAACGCATTTATCAGTAAATAAGTATTTAATTAACAATATTGAATCAGCATTATACATATTTCTTAATCCTTGGTGCTTCGCTATCAGGGCCACTGCTGTTAAGCTTCGATAAAAAAGTAGCATTTTATAAAAAATGGCGATACCTGTTTCCAGCCATGCTGTTGCCGGCGCTCTTTTA
>CAZDHQ010000760.1:0-2681 GCA_964505135.1 uncultured Ferruginibacter sp. | reverse complement strand
TTGCTTTCTTTACATCCTGCACTGAATTAACAGCAGAAATATTTCTTTCAGAAGATCCCTGGGCAATTGCTCTTACGTTCACCCCATTGCGGCCAAGGTTGCCAAACATTTTTCCACTAATACCCGGATGACTTTTCATATTATCTCCTACCAGGGCAACTATAGCTAAATCCTTCTCTACCACCAATGGATCAACCTTACCTGTTTGTATTTCGTAAGAGAATGCATCATCCACCGCAATCTTTGCCTGGTCTGCACTTGCAGCATCAACACCTACACATATGGAATGTTCTGACGAACCTTGTGTGATTAGAATAACATTGATTTGTTTAGATGCCAGTGCTTCAAAAAGCCTTTTTGAAAAACCTGGAATACCAATCATACCACTCCCTTCGAGGCTTAACAACGCAATATTGTTGATGCTTGAAATTCCCCTGATACTGCTTCCATTTTTTGTTGATTCTTTTTGAATGATGGTGCCTTCATCCTCAGGAGCAAAAGTATTTTTGATCCATGTAGGAATTCCTTTCTTACTAACTGGTGCAATGGTTGGCGGATAAATTACTTTGGCTCCAAAATGTGATAACTCCATTGCTTCCTGATAAGATATCTGCGGAATGATTTTAACGCTTGGCACCAGTCTAGGATCTGCTGTCATCATGCCGGATACATCCGTCCATATTTCCAAAATTTTTGCATCCAGTGCTGCAGCTAATATCGCACCAGTATAATCAGAACCGCCGCGACCAAGCGTTGTATTAATACCGTTAGTATCACTGGCTATAAAACCCGGCATCATAAATAAAGAAGCGGATGAAGCATTAAAATAGTCTTTGATCTTTTTATTGGTGATATCAAACTCAACAGATGCCGCACCAAAATTTGAATTGGTAGTGATCAACTCTCTGGAATCTTTCCATTCACATTCACCTAATTCACTTTTTAATTTTGCTGCAATTATTTGAGAAGACAGTAGCTCACCATAACTCACAACCCTGTCTTTTGTTCTTTCAGATAATTCTCTTAAAAGAAAAATACCATTGCAGATATCTTCAATCTCGTTACACAAAGTCTTAACCTGGCTCAGGATACTGCTTTGTTGCGTTAATGGAATTAATTCTTTCACCGTTTGCAAATGTCTTTGCTCTGCTTCCTGTAGTCTTTCTTTATAATCTTCATTATTCTCAGAAGCCATTTTACAGCATTGCAATAACAAATCTGTAATGCCACCTAAAGCGGATACTACCACTATTGTCCTGTCTACATTTTTTTTCTGTTTTACAATAGCGATCACCTTACTGATGTTTTCTGCATTCTTAACGGAACTGCCACCAAACTTTAAAACCTGCATATATGTTGATTGAAAAAATTAAGATTGTTTTTTGATAAACGATAGCAAAAGTGCCCCAAGGTAATATGAAACTTGTCAACCCTTAACGGGTTGTGGTAGTTGTAGTAATAGTGGTGTTTTTTGCCAGCGAAGCAAAAATGGATGGGAATGATATAATAGTGTTTTTCACTTGTACCACTGTTTTGGAGGCGCTAATGTATGAAAATATTCGGAACTATTTAACCTTTTTAAACTATTTTCACGCATTCGCTGTATTGCTGCCAAAATATTTCATTTTTTATTAAACATTGTTCAATATGGATCACCAGTCAGCAAGGGGATTACAACATTTTAAAAATTTAGTTGGGTTAAAGTTCCAATTATATAACAGCCTGTTTACCTCATTGCCTTTTCACCGAATTGAAAAAACAGGAATTTTGCTTTCTTTATTGCTTAACAATTGTGAAGAAGGTTACAAAAAAAAGCAAAGCCCCAAAGAGATTATTGAAGACTTTTTTACTAAGCATACCACTTATCGCCAGCCACAGGAAAAACTCGACTTGCTCTTCAGATTTATTCAATATATAGAAAGGCAGGTGGTGTTATTTGATGCTTTGGAAGATGCTGCTTTTAGAGAAGTAAATGACTTGAATGGTGTAGGTACATTAAAGCAATTGGAAAGTGATATTCTTCAGTTCAGCAAACAGGAAGAACTAAAAAAGAAAATCAATAATTTTTCAATAAGACTGGTATTAACAGCTCACCCCACACAGTTTTATCCAGGTGCTGTGCTGGGTATCATTAACGATCTTGCACATGCACTGGCTGAGAACAATACTGTTCAAATCAACATGTTTTTACAGCAGCTAGGCAAAACACCTTTTTTTAAAAAACAAAAACCTACGCCTTATGATGAGGCGATGAATTTGATTTGGTACCTGGAGAATGTTTTTTATCCTGCTGCAGGCAGAATCATATCTTTTTTTAAGACCCAATTTCCTGATGTACTTACAAATGAAAATCCATTGATAAAAATGGGTTTTTGGCCGGGTGGAGATAGAGATGGAAACCCCTTTGTAAATGCTGCCACCACATTAAAAGTGGCAGATGCTTTAAGAGGCGGCATTATAAAATGCTATTACCTGGAGATACGAAAGATCAAGCGCAGGCTTACATTTGAGGGAATTGACACTATACTTAACAATCTGGAGATAGAGCTGTATAACAATATATTTATTCCCGGCAAGCGTACTGAATTAACCAAAGAAGGCATTCTTGCAGAATTGTACAAAATAAGGGAGATCATCATTTATAAACACAGCAATCTTTTCCTTCACCTGGTGGATGGATT
>CAZDHQ010000759.1:0-2682 GCA_964505135.1 uncultured Ferruginibacter sp. | reverse complement strand
CTTATTCTGATAAGGTAGATGTGTACACAAACAATGATCAGCCTTCTGTTCCATTTTATAAAGTGCAGATGGTAGACGTAAAATCACCGATCTCATTAAGCTACGATGAATTATTAAAAAGGCTCACTAAGCATGCGCAGGAGTTGGGTATGGATGGTATTATGCTCGTGGATAAAACTAATTGGACGGAACAGCCTGGTGGCTACATTTATAACAGGCATTACCAAAATCCTACCTATTCTTACCAGGAACTTGCGGCAGTAGGTATAAAGTACCAGAGCAAGATGAACTATGTTGATACGATTGTAAAGCAATCCTCCATTGAGTTTGTTTCAAGCGGAAAAACGTTTAACTATAATTTCGATTTTTACGGCAACGTAGTAAACACTGATAACGAGGCTGCAAAGCTTTTATATGAAGCGGATATTGTACCGTTTGATATTATCAAGCATTCTCACGGCGGTGCAGCTAATTGGGAATATGATAATACAACCGGGTGGGTTATTTCTTACAGGCTTACGCAAAACGATACTACCTGGGTATCAGCGTCTATGGCACCGGAAAGCACGCCTAATTATTACATCATCGATTACAGTTTTAGAGATCGTAAAACATACAAAAAGACTAAGTTCACACTCACCTGCAGTTTCGACAAGTTAGGTAAGCTAAAAGAAAAAAGATTAAGCCAAAATCAAAAACTGGTTTGGCGGGAAGAGCTAGTTTATGATGGTAATAAACTGATCGGCTTTAATCGTTATAAGACAACCGCTGCTGGAGAAGTATTGGATATTAAAGCAACCAATCTCTTTTTTTCAACAGCTGATTTGCCCAAAGCAGTTGCGAATATTGCTTCCGTCAGGTAAGTTATCCATCCATAAATTTATCCAAATCTCTTTTATCTCTCTTGGTAGGTCGGCCTACTTTACTCAGGCGTTTACCGGTATGAAAAGTTGCTGCCTGGAACTGTAGCCTGTTGATTTCTTCTTCAGGAGTGATGTCTATATAGTTTTGGATGGCTTCTGAATATTGCACCCGGTGGTCCAGCAGGCCAGTAACTTTTATACGCCAGCGTTTTGCTTCTGTTTTTACTTCGTATTCATCACCAATGTTCACATTTTTAGATGGCTTTACATTATCGCCATTTATTTTAACCTTGCCTTTATCGCAGGCTTCAGCAGCCAGGCTTCTTGTTTTAAACAACCTGATGGCCCAGAGGTATTTGTCAATTCTCAGCTTCTCTTTTTCCATGCAGTAAAATTAAATAAAGCAGCTACCAAAATAAAAAAGCTCCCAATAATTGAGAGCTTATATTTCAAAGTTTTATTAGAATTATTTTTTAGGCCTAAGGATCAACTTAACACCAGTATATCCTTGTCCCATGTCAGGAACAAATGTTTTCTGCTTGAAAGGAATGATGTAAGTGGTGTTCCCTTTTTGAAAAGTCATTAGTGAATTTGTAAATACTGTAGAACCATTCATGGTTTTAACAGGCGTAAGAAGACTTCCTTTATAAGTTAGACCCGTTTTAAAATTTGCACTCAAAGCAGCCTTAAAAGAATAGTTGGTATTACTGCTAATATTGAGGTTCGTTTTCAATTTGTTCTTCTTTCCTGCACCCCTATCAGCAAAAGATACACCTGCTAATCCTACCAGCAGGGCAACTATTATTGATATTTTTAAATTCGTTTTCACTACGAACATTTTAGTAAAATTAAACAAAACTATGTTAAATGATCAACCGTTGGTGGATTTATTTACATTTTCTTAACGCTCAAGCGTAAAAAAAGTTACAAATGGGGATAAAAAACCGTGCCATTCGATTAATTTCCCTAATTTACCATAACTTAAACACTATGAGTAGATATCCATACAGAGAAAACAACGAGGAGCTTAAGGAACTATTGGCACAGTATGAAAATCTAAGGGCGGGCCGTAGCCATAGTTTTATTGACGAAGATGCATTTGAGAAAATAATAGATCACTACGACGAAAAAGAAGAATTTTTGAAAGCATTGGAAGCTACAGACCACGCCATTACCCAGTACCCATATTCTTCTTCATTATTGATAAAAAAAGCAGACCTTTTAATAGCTACCAAGAAATATAAGGAAGCTCCTCAGTATTTGCACCAGTCCGAAATAATGGATACAACAGACATCAACCTGTACATATTAAAAACTGACGCCTATTTAGCCCTGGATAAGCAGGAAAAAGCCGCTGCGGTGCTGGAAGCTGCTCTTGATAATTTTGAAGGTGAAGAAAAGCTGGAATTGCTTTTTGAACTGGCTGATGTATATGACGATTACGAAAACTTTGATAAGGTTTTTGACTGTCTTAAAATGATACTTGAACTGGATGGCAATAATGAAGAAGCGCTATATAAAATTTGTTTTTGGACCGATTTTACTGGTCGTAACGAAGAAGGGATCAAGCTTCACCAAAAAATTATTGAAGACAATCCATTCAATGAACTGGCATGGTTCAATTTAGCCGCAGCTTACCAGGGGATTAAATTATATGAAAAGGCAATAGACGCCTACCAGTATGCGGTGGCGATTGATGAAAAGTTTGACTATGCCTACCGCAATATGGGAGATGCCTATTTGCGGTTAAGAAAATATAAAGAAGCTATTGAAGCCTTACAAAAAGTGCTGGAACTGGCAAGGCCGGAAGATGTAATCT
>CAZDHQ010000758.1:0-2689 GCA_964505135.1 uncultured Ferruginibacter sp. | reverse complement strand
GCCGTCTATCCTTCGATCTGGGACGAGTCCAATTCCTTTTTTATCCTGCCAGAAATAGATCCGGTTAATGTTTCTTTTTTAAATTCTATGGTTCCAGTATATTGGCGATGTTCTCCCAGCAATATTGCTATTAGTTCTTTAGCCACCTGCATGTTTTCAGCATATATGCCTACTGTTTCACCCGCATATACAGCCATAGTCAATGGATCAAGGTTATCATAAACAAGGGAATTGATTTGTAATAATGGGTCTTCTCTTTTTATTGTACTTGTCGGAATGGAATCATGTGCTGGTTTTGCAGAAAACTGCTCGAGTAGAAACTCAGGTGTGGTCTGACCTACAGGAGTAGTAAGTTGAATTGTACCCTGTTTAAAAAATGAGACTGTATCTGCGAAAGCAAATACTTCAGGAAGTTTATGAGTAATATAGATAATTGACTTACCTAACTTTTTTAAAACGTTGATCAGGTTTTGCACCTGGGCAATTGCATGTTCACCCAGGATGGAAGTCGGTTCGTCAAAAATTATAATTTCAGCCTGCAGCGATAGTCCTTTAGCAATTGCAACCAGCTGCTTTTCATAAATGGTAAGTGTTTCAACTTTTCTTTTTACATCAATGTTGAATCCAATATTTAATAATGCGCTTTCAGCATAAGAATTGTTTTGGGCTTCATCATATCGGAGGCTGTGTTTTTTGACACTTCCGGTAAGTGCGATATTTTCTGCAATTGAAAGTTGATCAACGAGTGCCAAGTCTTGCGATACCATTGCAATGCCGTTAGCAATTGCATCTGACGGGCCAGAAAATCTTTTTTCTAATCCGGAAATATAAAGGCTGCCACCTGAAGGAATGGTTTCGCCATAGAGCATTTTGACAAATGTGGATTTGCCTGCCCCATTTTCTCCTATGATCGCATGAACCTCCCCTTTTTTGAGAACAAAATTTGCATCCTTTACAGCTTTTGTTTTGCCATATTGTTTTGATAGCCCAGTTGTATGGAGAATTGCCTCGTTCATCCTGTTGTAAGCAGCGGTTTAATTATAGTAAACTATATAATTTTTTTCAACTTTAGCCATTTTTTAAAAACTATCGATACAAGAGTCTAATATAATAAAAATAGTGGATGAGTCTCTGCTTACACCCTCAGCTTTTAGTAGGAACCGTTCTTTGAACTGTTTTTTTTTTTTGTTGAATATGCATATGTGAATCTTTTCTCGGTGTCGGCAATCCTCATTATTTGAATAATGAACATTATCATATCAAAAGTTTGCCAGAAAAAACAGTGGTCGGTTTATTTTTCAAAGGCGGATATATAGATTTTGAGATAAAACTCAGTTATTTCTGTTTTTATGATAATAAGAATATACTATAGTTATTATTGGATTTGTTTCAATATTTTAAATTGAAAGCTAAGAAAAGAGGGAAAAATTGCCCAGGATCAAGTGGTCAATGAAATTGTATTTCGCAAAGTATTGAGGCTTTTGACTTTTGGGTATTATTTCGTAGCTTTAAATAGTTAAATAAGCTCTTTTTTATTTTGCAAATGCGGATCAGGTTTTGACACATTTTTTGATTTTTTGTATCAATGAAACACAATTAAATCCAAATGTTTTGCGACCAATTAGGCGACCAAGCTTATTTCGTTTTTTGCAATGAATTGATATAAAACAAGTTATACGTTTTCGTTCTCGGGTTGTCGTCCCGACAAGTAAAGCCTCGTGAAGGAATTCACGGGGCTTTTTTATGCTCCGATTTAATCCAAATTATTAGGCGGCCCGATAGCGCATCCCGCCGAAAGGCGGGAGGGTCGCAAGTTCAAATCTTGTCGTCCCGACAAGTAAAGCCTCGTGAAGGAATTCACGGGGCTTTACTTGTCACTTCCTACTGCAAAAAAAACATTGATCAGTTGTCAGCCCGTTCAGCATTCAATTTTTCTGTATTATCTTGTATATATCATCAATCAGTAAATATAAATCAGTTTCTATGGCAGAAAACGGACCAAAAGAATCATCGGCTGTATGGCCGCTTGTAACATTTAAATTCTCCGTCACAATTGGTAACGACGAATTGGTTTTTCAGGAAGTAACAGGCCTGGCATCAGAAACACAGGTAATAGAATACCGCGCAGGAAACAATGCCGCATTCTCAACCGTAAAAATGCCGGGTATCAAAAAGTACGGTAACGTGACGTTGAAGAAAGGGGTTTTCAAAAGTGACAAAAGCATGTGGGCCATGTATAACGCAGTGAAGATGAATACGATTGCGAGAAAAACAGTTACTATCTGTTTATTGGATGAGTCTAATGCCCCGGCTATGACATGGAAACTTTCTAATGCATTCCCGGTTAAAATGACGGTGACTGACATGAATTCAGATTCGAACGAAGCGGCAGTAGAGACCATGGAGCTGGCTTACGAAGGATTAGCCATCGTTTAAAAGTATAAGGACGGGTCGCTTTTTAGTGGAGTCTGGTAATAAAAAAACCGTCATTTGACGGCTTTTTTATTACTATTATATGCTACGCTGTTTATTCCACAATCAATTGCTGTGAATACATTGTACGGTTAAATACATCCGCGATCTGTACAAAATAAACACCCTTGGCATGTTGCGCCGGGAAGGTGAAAGAATGGGTACTGGTTTTGGTGCCGATATTCATTTTTCCTTCGAGGATCGGTTTACCGCTTAC
>CAZDHQ010000757.1:0-2689 GCA_964505135.1 uncultured Ferruginibacter sp. | reverse complement strand
CCCTGGTTATAATTCCGGCTATACCACACATAATGTAAAGATTAAAAAAATCCCGTCAATAACAGACGGGATCGAATTATATTATCAACTATTCTTATTTAGAAACCAATGGGCACTGCTACTTTTATATTGTCCCAGCCAATATTCAAATTGGCACCGGTGCTGGATTTTTCGAAATACATCCCAAAAAACTCCTGTACCTCTGCTTGTTTTTGTACCGGCACATCCAGTCTTACTACATCTTTTGTTTCATCGTATTTAAAAGCACCCCAGGTGTCATTATCACGATTTAAAATAATGGTCCATTTGTCAGCGTAAGGAATCGCATACAGGGTGTAGCGGCCTTTCTTAACTCTTGTTCCGCCCAACTTTACGGGCTGGAAGAATTCAATTTCAGTTGCTTCGTTTGCACCCAGGCGCCATAACTGACCATATTCAAGCAAATCGCCAAAGATGGTTCTTCCATTCTTTTGAGGTCTGCTGTAAACTACTCTTGCCACTAATGGTTCAGTTGCTTTATCCTGTATTTTAAGTACAGGATAAATATTGGGGTAATAACTCATGTCCATTGGAGACTTATCCACCGCCGGAAACTTTGACTGTGCGGTAGATAAATAACCTGCACATAAAAGAAGAATAATACTCACTATGTATTTCATAAAAGCAATTTTCGTTGCAAAACTAACCGTTTCTCTTAATGTGCCAACACAGTTAAACGCTTATTTACACCGTTTGTATATTACTGTAAATGCTCACCATACCAGTTATGTGTAAACGCTTTTAAAGCGGGGAAAAAATTATTATAACAGCTTTTTAATGCATCATAATGCTGCTCAAAAATCTCAAATGCTGTTTCCGCATTATCTAAATAGGCCGATCGCCTTACCAATCCTCCAAAACTTTTTGCTGTACCCTCTTTAAAACGATAATGATAAAGCCAGTTATGTGCCTGCATGTGCGGCAGCATACGGGAAAATTTTTCCGGCATCAGGTCTGCATGCTGAAAAAGCCATGTGTAAGTATGTGTAGCAAATTCGTTTAAGTCCTTTTCAGACTTAAACTCATTGGTATCATTTGCCAAAAAGTGATCATACACCACGTCTACAAAGGCACCTGCGTATAAACGATAGGCAGGTTTAAAGAAAAATTTGGCCTCGTGGGTGGCAGCATGGCTATCAGTAAACTCATCAATGGCACGATGCAGTGCAATTCCTTTTTGAATGCCTTCAGCATAGTCAAATTTTTTTCGGCCTTTTACATAATCGCTGATCATATTGCCCACCAGTATTTCCGGCTCATTAAAAGATAAATAGGCGTGGGCTAGCAGATTCATATCTATTATTTACTTAAAGATATGGCTTTGATTGAAGCGCCAAAGACTGGTTTAAAACCATCTTTACATTTTAACGATTTCATCACCAGTTTTATGTTTTTTTTAAGGAATGATTTCAAATGCAGTACAGGCGGTCATTTGGTGCAAAATTGAGCACCTGATAATACAGTTCATCAAGCCGTTTAGCCGTTACAGTTAGTATTATGTTCATTTCAGTCAATTTTTATTTTGGGGAAATACGATTCAAAATATTTTTGTTCTGTAATAGCCATCCACAATAGTGGATATTTTTTAAAAACTAAAAAGTATAGACATGAAAAAGTTAACAACAATTGCAGCCGCTTTACTGCTGCTATTCTCCACCAGTGCATTTGCTAAAGAGAAAAAAGGTAAAGATGAAGTAGTTTCCAGAGTAAAAACAGCATTTGAAAAAGATTTTGCAAAAGCATCTGAAACCACCTGGAACATCACCAACGGTTTCTACATTGCCCGTTTTACTTTAAACAACACTACTACTGAAGCTGCTTACAACAGCGATGGAGAACTGGTAGGTTTTTCAAGAAGGGTAAAAAAAGATGATTTGCCACTGGCAGTGACTATGGCCATCAGCAACAAGTATGCTGGTTACGAAGTAGCTTCTGTTGCAGATGAGGTAACTTATGAAAAAGAAACCAGGTATTATATCAATATTGCCAATGAAAAAGAGCAACTAAAATTAAAATGCTCTGTTAACGGTGATATATCGATCGATAAGAAGATAAAATAAGCGAACGATACATTAGCAACCAATACACAGCCAATTGCCGCTGAAAAAGAAATACCCCCGAAGTGTTTCTTTCTCTGCGGCAATTTTTATTATGTATTTAACCCGGGCAACAACGTAAAAAAAATTACTTTTGCGCCCTGTCTCCAGGTAAAAGGGAGATGAAATTTTATATGAACAAAGGACCTGTTTCTCAATACATCCAGCATCATTACAGGCATTTTAATGCTGCTGCATTAATGGATGCTGCAAAAGGTTATGAAGCCCATTTAACTGAAGGCGGTAAAATGATGATTACGCTGGCTGGTGCTATGAGCACTGCTGAACTCGGTTTGAGTTTAGCCGAGATGATTCGACAGGATAAAGTACATATCATTAGCTGTACTGGTGCCAATTTGGAAGAAGATGTAATGAACCTGGTAGCGCATTCAAAATACAAGCGTGTGCCACATTACCGTGATCTAACTCCGCAGGATGAATGGGATCTGCTGGAAAATCATTACAATAGAGTAACGGATACCTGTATCCCGGAAGAGGAAGCATTCCGCCGTTTGCAAAAACACCTCCATCGCCAATGGGTGGAAGCAGAAGCA
>CAZDHQ010000756.1:0-2690 GCA_964505135.1 uncultured Ferruginibacter sp. | reverse complement strand
GGATGGAAAAGAATACAAGCTGTTTACCAACAATGGACCTAATACGTTGCATGGTGGTAAGAAGGGTTTCCAGGATGTGGTATGGGATGCGAAACCTGTTGGCGAAAATTCATTGGAGTTAGTGTACACTTCAAAAGATATGGAAGAAGGATTTCCAGGTAATCTGCAGGTAAAGGTAACCTATACCTTAACAGATGATAACGAAATGAAAATTGATTATGAAGCCACCACAGATAAAAAGACCGTGGTGAATTTAACCAATCATGCATTTTATAATTTAAACGGGCAAGGAAGCGGTACTATCAATGATCATGTACTGATGATTGATGCAGATCAATATACACCTGTTGATTCTACATTAATACCGCTTGGTAAAAACGAACCCGTTGCAAATACACCATTTGATTTTAGAACAGCGCATACCATTGGATCAAGAATTGATACACCAAATGAGCAATTAAAATTTGGGAAAGGATACGACCACAATTTTGTTTTGAATGCAGGTATGTCTTCCTCACTGCATCATGCTGCCAACATTACTGGTGATAAGTCACATATCACCATGGATGTGCTTACACAGGAGCCGGGTATACAGTTTTACGGTGGTAATTTTATGCAATCTAAAAACAGTATGAAAAAGGGAAAAGATGATTTCAGAACCGCCTTTTCTTTAGAGACGCAGCATTTTCCAGATTCACCCAATCAACCATCTTTTCCAACTACTGTACTGGAACCTGGGAAAAAGTACCAAACGAGTACAGTGTACAAATTCACTGTAAAAAAATAAACTAACTGTTATCAAAACATGAAAGGCCTTCAGCTGGCAGCCTGCAGTATTTTGTTGCACTGCTTTGTGGTGCTGAATATTGACGCACAAAAAACATTTACCAATCCTTTGCTTCCCTCAGGTGCTGATCCCTGGTGTATTTATAAGAATGGATATTATTATTACACTAATACCACCGGGCATAACATCACTTTGTGGAAAACAAAAAATATTGCTGATTTAAACAGAGCAGAAAAGAAGGTAGTGTTTACGCCACCAGCCACAGGGCCTTATTCAAAAGAAATATGGGCGCCGGAAATTCATTTCCTCGATGGTAAATGGTATATCTATTTTGCTGCAGACAGTGGAAAAAATATCAACCACAGGTTATGGATACTCGAAAATAAATCTGCAGATCCTTTAAGCGGTGAATGGGTGGTAAAAGGTAAACTGCAAACGCCCGGTGATAAATGGAGTATTGATGGCTCACTCTTCAAATACAAAAAGCAATTGTATTTTATTTGGTCCGGGTGGGAAGGAGATAAGAACGGGCAGCAAAATATTTACATCGCAAAGATGAAAAATCCATGGACCATCAAAGGAGAGAGGGTAAAAATATCCAGCCCTGAGTTACCCTGGGAAACACATGGTGACATTCACAATGCAGATGATCCGCCAATAGTAACAGTAAATGAAGGGCCTGAAGTGCTGGTGCATGGCAATAAACTATTCCTCATTTATTCAGCAAGTGGCTGCTGGACTGATTTTTATGCTTTGGGTATGCTGACCGCTACGGCTGGAAGTGATTTAATGAACCCTGCATCATGGAAAAAATCTTATGAACCCGTCTTTAAAGAATCAAGAGAAAATCATGTATATGCACCGGGGCATAATTCTTTTTTTACTTCACCTGATGGGAAGGAAGATTATATTTTATACCATGCCAATGATGAGCCGGGCCAGGGTTGCGGCAGGTTTAGATCTCCCCGTGCACAAAAATTTACCTGGAATGATGATGGCACACCTAACTTTGGGATACCTGTAAAAACAGGTGAGCCATTGCCCGTACCTTCTGAACCAGGTAAAGAATGATGCTGCTTGTTAGGATAGCTAACTGATTCCAAACTAATATACCACCTACTAACAGAATTGATCAATTGCCGGATAACATCTTCTGTTATTTAGCAGAGAATGCATTTTTGAAAAACCAACTTTATAAAATATAAACTCTCAAACTATGCTTCAAACAGACTGGATTATTGTATTGATCTACTTTGTGGTAGTATCACTTTATGGATATTGGATTTATCAGCGTAAGAAAAAAGCTGAAGCCAGCTCAGCAGATTTTTTTCTTGCAGAAGGATCGCTTACCTGGTGGGCTATTGGTGCTTCATTGATTGCATCCAATATTTCCGCAGAACAGATGACGGGCATGACCGGTTCCGGGTTTCAATTGGGGCTTGCTATTTCATCTTATGAATGGATGGCAGCCCTTACCTTAATCATCGTGGCTGTTTTCTTTATGCCCGTGTACCTGAAAAATAAAATATTCACCATGCCGCAATTCCTGCACCAGCGCTATAATGGCAAAGTGGCAATGATTATGGCGGTATTTTGGTTATTGCTATACATCGTTGTAAATCTTTTATCTATTCTTTATCTCGGTGCGGTAGCTATTGCGGGTATCAGCGGCTGGAATTTTACTTTATGTGTTTTCCTGCTGGCTATCTTCTCTGTTTTCATCGCATTGGGAGGGATGAAAGTAGTGGGTTATACATCAGCCATACAGGTTTTCTTTTTAGTGCTCAGTGGTTTTATCGCTTTATATATTTCTCTCAATATGATTGGTGGAAACGAGGGTATGGGAAAAGGCTTTTCTATTTTAGGATCGGAAGCAGCTGATCACTTCCAAATGATCTTTAAA
>CAZDHQ010000755.1:0-2694 GCA_964505135.1 uncultured Ferruginibacter sp. | reverse complement strand
AATAAATGTTTCATGTTCGTTTACTTTGGAAGTAATACGAGCATTTTTTTATTTCCTTACAGTGGGAAGAAAAAATATTTTTAAAAAGTTGAATAAAGAAAAAATCGTACAAGTGTGCGACGCAACGATGTCAAACACTTGTACGATTTCCGGGACCAAAAAATCTATTTATAAAACTTCCAATCTGGCTTATACTGCTGCTTTAATGGGAGGTTCAATAAGATATTGCGAAGCATCTCCACCGGCATGGAGTTTTGCTGGAGTACCAAATCATGAAATTCTTTTAAGCTCATTTTATTGTCAGCCGTCATTTCATTTTTTAGCGCCATGAACTGTAAGCCACCAATCATATAACCTACCTGGTAGAGCGGACTATAACCACCCACAAAAGAACGGCGCACCTCTCCTTCTGCATTGGCACGCTCATGATTTACCCGGTCAACTAAAAAATCAATGCATTGCTGCGGCGACCATTTTCCCATGTGATAGTTCAATGAAAAAATAATTCTTGCGCAGCGGTGCATACGCCAAAACAGCATACCAATGCGATCTTCAGGCGACTGAGGAAACCCTTTGTCCCACAACAGCATTTCCCAGTACAATGCCCAACCTTCTGTCCAGAATGGTGTGAAATATTGGCGATACGTGTTTACCCTTTCGTTCATGTATTGCTGCAGGTAGTGCCCCGCAATCAATTCATGATGTACCGTAGCTCTTGAAAAATGTGGATTATTGCCACGCATGCTCATCATCCTGGCATCATAATCCATAGTGTTGGTTGGATAAGAAACGGAGAACTCTTCACCTCCATAAAAAAATGGATTGAGCAATTGCTGTGCAGGACTCATCATTACAATGCGCCAGGTTTCTTCTGCCAATGGCGGCACGGTGATCAAATCATTCTTCTTTAAAAATGCGATGGACTCATCATATAGTTTTACCATCGCAGCAGGTTGCTCACCGGCTGGCACATAAGCCTGTTTCACTTTTTCCATGGCTGCTTTCCAGTTATTGCCAAAGCCCATTTCATTGGAGGCCTTTAGCATTTCTTTATCGCACCATACAAATTCTTTGTTGGCAATATCAATTAGCTCTTCCGGTGTATAAGGAATCAATTCATATTTTAACTGTCTTACAATTTCATCTCTTCCAATAGGAAAACCAACAATACCACTGGAGTCTTTATTGGGCGCATTTTTTTCTGCAGCCGCTTTAAAGCTGGCACTGTACACCGTTAGTAAGGAATCCATTTTTTTGTACACATCCGGCACCCACCAGGTAAACAATGGATCGTAGGCATTGTAAAAACTAAATACATTTTTTGCTGCAGTCTTTAATCCATTAATGATGATGTTTGCCCTGCGGCTATTGCTGACATTGATGTTTTTTTCTGCAGCTAATTTTGATTGCAGTTCCTGCAGTTGTTTATTGATGCTGTTATAGGTTGCTGCAATTTTTTTACCATCTACATTGCCGCCACGTCTGCGAATTTTTTCAATTGCATAAATGGAATCTGCAAATGGGAACCATTGTTTTACCCTTTCAAATTCTTTTGCTTCGGCATTGTACTGGTAAACGGTTTCTTCCAAATCTCTTTTGAATAAAATATAATCTGCCTTGCATTGTTGATTTAAAGAATTAAAGTCAATTTGATTTACTCTTGCGATATAGTCTTCCGCCAGCTTTTTATAGCGTTGATTTTTTTCAGGTGAGCCATCTACAATGTATACCCTGTTTAATGCATTTACATCGGCAGTATAGTTTTGCATGATGTTGGGCATATCATTGCAGGGAACATATTGCTTGTTCATTTGAGCCTTAGCAATGGAAACCAAAAAAAACATTAACAACGAAAAACTACACCTGGAAATCATACGCTATAATTGATTGTTGAAATATTAAGTCCAGTCAGACCGGGACGGTCAGACTGGGTTAAGAAAATCTTTCAGGAGCAAATGCTTTTACATCAATGGATGTTGGTTGATTGTTGGCCAATTCTGCAATCAACTTGCCTGTGGCAGGACCCAGACTCAAACCACTCATGGCATGACCACCTGCAATCAACACATTGTTTAATTTTTTTGAACGGCCAATATAAGGAACGCCGTCTGGCGTAACAGGTCTAAAGCCATACCATACATTTTTTTCTGAAGGCATATCCAACTGCACATTGGAAAAATATTTTGGAATGGAGTTTACAATGCCTTCCACACGGTTCATATTGATCTTATCATTCACTGGTGCAATTTCCATGGTGCCACCATAGCGTATTGCGCCATTCATGGGTGTGATGGCTACACGTGCTTCGCAAAAAATAGAAGGCACGTTTAATTTTTTTGAAGGGTTGTTTTGCATAAAAGAATAACCCTTGCCCGGCATCAATGGAAGCGTAATGCCTGCCATCTTTGTCAGCTGTGGCAACCATGAACCACCGGCTACCACTACCAGGTCTGCTTCGTAAGTATTTCCAGCTGTAACCACTTTTTTTACCTGGCCATTGGCAGTAATTATTTTCTCCACCTCATGACCTGTTTCAAATTGTACGCCTGCATTCTTTAAGTAGCTGATCAATTGTGGAATTAATTTGTTAGGATACAAATGTGCATCGCAGCGATAATGCACAGCGCCTAACACGTCCAGTTCAATCTCTGGTTCCAATGCTTGTGCCTGCTGCTTTGTAAGCGGCTCTACATC
>CAZDHQ010000754.1:0-2696 GCA_964505135.1 uncultured Ferruginibacter sp. | reverse complement strand
TACCTTTACTTAATGTTTTGATGGCAAAATTTATGTTTGCGTAACCAGTTAAGACCACCACGGGAACCTGGTTGGCAAGTGCTAACGTTTCGTCTACAAGTGATTCGCCATTAAGATCAGGCAAGGATAGGTCAAGTAATATAATATCTAATGTAGTTTCCTTTTCTATTGTTTCTTTTGCTTCAAAAAATGTACTTGCATAAAAAATTTCTGGATCTTCAATTTGTTCTTGCAGGTAATCCTGGATTAAAACAAAATCGCCGTAATTGTCTTCTACCACCAAAATCTTCAGTCCCCTTGATAATCTTTCTTGAAGTTTCATAAGTGATTACTTGAGCTCTAAAGGTAAGGTACGGAAAAATGGTTGGTAATATTGTTTAATCAAACTCTTTAATAAATGCCGTTAATGCAAAGAGCAACCAGGCGCTGCAGGAAGGCAGCCTGCCAGCAGTAAGATGATGCAAGACAATAGGGGAGGCAGCCTCATAAAAGCTGTCTTTAGCAATGTCTCCTGCCAGGCCAGTGCGTAAGCCAGGGACATTGCGTACTACGAAGCAGTAAAACAGGCACATCACGGTAACAAAAAAACAAGCTCCTCAGCCCATGCTCAAAGCTGTTGAGAGAAAACGTTGCTGTGAAATAAGCTAATTATTCTAACAGTTGTATGTCGTGGCACATAAATTACCTTCACACTAATCAATGAATGTGTTATTTAAAATGCAAGCGTAACAAACCACTTTGCAAATTTTTGCCACAGCATCGTATCTTGACAGGCCCAAATAATATGATTGATTATTAAAACAAGGAGAATAGTAGCAAGTGGTTTTATGTTTGTAGCTTTTATGATGTCATTTAATAGAAAAAGTGCTGCAATAATTTCTGAAACATAGTACACAATAGATACGGTAACCGGGAATGGCACACCACCAAAAATGATTAATGCCCTCCCCAGCCCCGGCCCAATCATCAGCAGGGAAGTGCCAATCATATAACGCATATGTGTATCAGGCTTGCTACGGTTGATCATAGCCAGGGCAAAGAACAAACCAAAGATGAAGATGGTAGGAATATCCAATGCAAGTTGCCCCAGCACACTGTTTTCTGGCCTTGTTGCTACTTCACGATGGTAAACCATTTTGGTAACCATAAAAATTGAATAGCATACCAGCGGTGCTAACACATAACCCAGCTTACCTAATGTGCGGTGCGCTTTTATCTTTCCAAACTTTATTAAAAAAGGCTGCACCATTAACATAATAAACCAACTCATTAACATCAACCCATGAAAATGCTGCTCCCATCTAAATCCCTTAAAGGAAGGAAAGAATATGGTGTAGGTTTTATGAAAACCAATTAAGGCACATAGCCAAATGCCGATAAACAAAAATCCAATGTTGTGCTGGAGTTTGAATGTTTTTGTAAGTGTAGACATAAGTTTAATTTTTATTAGCAGTATATAATAGAGGACAACTTAAAATAAATCACCGGTACATTTAATATGCACATCCATTTTCAACCAGGGTTGCGGGCATGCATGGGAGGCTTCAAATACTAATAAGCGATTGCACAGGGTACCAATTTTCAAGAAGAATAAAGGGAGCTTGCTTTATTGCAAACAGGATTAGTTATAAACATTCACTGAACGAATGGTAAAATAGAAAGAAGAAATAAAAAATGCAAGAGCAGCCACCTGTTATTTTTAAATGCTGTATGTGTTGCCTCATTAGGAGCAGGCCTATAATCAATAGCGCAGGACTCCTCCTGCTGACAAACGTTGCTAATGCCTGCATTCAATTACTCCAATATATTCAATCAGAACTAACTTTTTTATATAGTTCAGCTAAGAAATTGGGATATTGATTTAGCTACGGTTACCCCAGTTCAGAAGACCTAAGCCAAGGGGGAGCCATTATTTGCGGCGCACAAACTTCATTCGCAATTGCTAAACTAAAGCAACTGTTGCCGTTCACCTATTCTATGTACTTCCAGTTTTAGTTATTAACTTCAGCAATCCTTCTGCTTGATTTTTGCTTTGCCTGGATAACAGCGGAAAACGATGACTTTAGAATACTGCTACACAAAATGAAATAATAATTTTCAAACAGTATCAAATAAAGTGTATGGATACAAACAAAATAAAACTGTGGCTGGCTGGTATGTCACTCATCTTATTTAGCTGTGGAAGCAAAAACTCATTAATAAACGGGGAAGGCTTTGTTGAAGTTACAGGAGGAAAAATCTGGTATAGTGTAACTGGCCGGGGGAATAAGCTCCCGGTTGTAATACTCCACGGTGGGCCAGGAGGCACATGTTATTACTTAAATCCATTAAAGGTTTTAGGTAAAGAAAGGCAGGTGATAATGTTTGACCAACTTGGCTGCGGCCGCTCAGACAGGATAACAGACACCGCATTGATCAATATCAACTCTTACGTGGAGCAAATAAAAAAGCTATTAGATCACTTAGGAATAAAAGCGTTTTACTTATATGGTCACTCCTGGGGTTCAATGTTGGCAACAGAGTATTACTTAAAATATCCCAATGGGGTAAAAGCGCTGGTGCTTGCCAGCCCTATATTAAGCGCCACATTGTGGAAAGCAGATGCCGATACATTGATTTCTCATCTCCCGAACTCTATTTCATCAGTATTAAAGAATGACAGGATGGGTATAAAACAAGATTCAGCTGTTTTTAAC
>CAZDHQ010000753.1:0-2708 GCA_964505135.1 uncultured Ferruginibacter sp. | reverse complement strand
GATAATTGCCGACAGCAGTTTCGGCTGGATGAAAATATATCATTACAAAGGAATAAAAACACCCCGTACTATCAATGGACGAACTTTCAGTGCTACACAACTTTCATTAGTAGATACCTTCTGCAACTGGATACAGGCCAGCTATACTCCCAAAGGAACGATTGGTGATGTAAGAAAAGGCGTATTAGCTTATAAAGATCAGCCTTACCGTCCACAGGGTGTTAGTGCCACCAGTTATACCTGGACGCTTTACATGAACAATGGCAAACCCACGCCAATACAGGAAACTGAAATCCCCTGGAGCATCAGCACAAATGAAGTGCCTGGCGTGATACTTACCAACATCAGCAGTAATGCAGATTGTTATTTTATGATGGAAGAAAAGAGTCCTTTTTTCAGTGGTACACCTCAATCAGTAATTGACAAGTATAATATCAAAACTTTACCGCAGTTTGCTAAGTTTCATACAACGCATAGTACAGCCAGCCATTTCGACCGGAATGCCAGCATTGTTGAATCAGTAGTATTGTGTAAGGATAATAAACTTCCCTTCATCCGGGTAACGGTGGGGGAGTTACTTGAACAGGCTGAAAAATTGATTAACCGGTCACATGAAGAAGAACTGGCATCCATTCGTGAAAAAAATAAGAATGATCAAAAAGGCATTGACTATTTTTCAAGAAATGAAAATGATAATTACGAGAGAGCATTAACCACTATTGCAAAACACAAAGAGCGATACAAAAATAAATGGAATGAACCAGCCTCCCTTCCCAGGACATTTGCCTACATAGATTTTGTCAACCGCCAGGATATTTTTACAAGGATAATGCTTGATGAAATAAGCACTCTTGCACCCAATGAACTTTTTCCAGTATATAAACTTGCACCGGGCACTATTGAACAGGCCAAACAAGATAAGCCACTGTGGATACGTGTTACCTGGAGTTGGCAACAGGAAGATCAGCGACAGTTGCACATGCATCAATCCATCATTAATAATTTCAATTTTCAATACCTCTTTGATTTTTTCTTTGATCCTCTTAAGGTAAAAGGTGTGCCTTATCAACCACTCCGTTCGCCTGATGAGAAAGAAGCAGTGGTTGTTACTGAATTATCTAACAGCGCCAAAAAAGCGAATGCTGATAAAAGCGTTTTCTTCTTTGAAGATTTTTCCGGCAATGCAGAAGGGCAAAGCCCGGCAGGATGGTATTCGCCGATCAATCTAAACAGCAGCAAAGCTACCGTGGTAACGCTGCAAGGCCTCAAAGGAAAATGGGTGGAGATAAAAGGAAACCTGCTGATTCCTAACAACCTGAAAAAGCCTTTACCTGCTGATTTTGAATTATCATTTGATGCAGTTGTTCCGAGAGATATTCCATGGGGTACCAAAGCACTGGAAGTGTACCTGGGCACTAATAACAAAAAAGCAACCAATGATTCTTATGTCAAAGCAAGAATACGTGCTGGCTTTAGCGGACGTGCCGGTGAGCTATATCTTGAGCAAGGTTTTAACGGCCCTTACTTCAGCGAAATGAAATCCTATTATGAAATGCCCGGGTTCTCAAATGATAAGGAATTAAACAAAGCCAGTTTTGCTTTCATCAAAAAGGGAAACACGTTTGAAATGAAAATGAATGGCTCATCACTGGCCTATTTTAAAGATGCATTTCCTAATAACACACTGTTTAATTGGTTGGAGGTAAATCATATGCGTAGCGATGGTGACAATCAAAAATATTACATCAGCAATATTAAGATCACAAAACTGTAGCTTGTATAATGCAGCTAAAATATCCTCTTTCTAGAATTTTACGCTTAAGCAGGCAGTGATAAGTATAAATCCTCTTTTTACAGGATTGACATTAACATCAACTCCATTTATTTTTATCACATAATTTTAAACAACAAATAAATTTTTATAAAAGTATTTTTCACGCTAACGAAACCCTGTTTACAATGAAACTTGTTTTATCAACCACCGTGTTTTTATTTATTCTTACAAAAGGTTTTGCACAAAAAGATTCACTTGACCTTGTTATTTATAAGCCTTTAAAAGGCTGGCAAAAAAAAGATCAGCAAAGCGTACGGACATACAGCTTTGTCAATAAAGATAAAAGCTGGTGCCAAATTGCTATTTATAAAAGTACTACCAGTAAAGGCAATATCAATGCAGATTTTGAAAGTGAGTGGAATGAATTAGTAGCTAAGCCTTTTAAGCCTGTGGATGCGCCCGAGAAGTCACAGGTGGAAGAAGCAGATGGATGGAAAATTTTAGCAGGCTCTGGCAAATTTATTTTCAATGATTCCAACACAGCTGTTCTACTTACTACTTTTAGTGGATACAATCGCTGTGTAAGCATTGTGGCCACCACACCCAATCAGCGATTCCTGCAAAACATCATTGACTTTATTGGAACAATAGAATTAAAAAAGCCCGGCACTACAGGGAATGATATGAATACAATTGCTTCCAATGATTTGGGTCCTGATAATACACAAAGAAAGGACGGTTATGCATTCAATACCACCAATTTTGATGATGGATGGAGAAGTGTGATAAAAGAGGATTGGGTGGAAACAACAAAAGGAAATATAAAAGTACTGCTGCATTATCCTAAAGAAGGTACTGTGTTTGCAGCAGATCCGGCGCCGTTAACCAATGCTGCATGGAACATACTGGTAGCACCACGTTACAGCAATCTCAA
>CAZDHQ010000752.1:0-2724 GCA_964505135.1 uncultured Ferruginibacter sp. | reverse complement strand
TTTCCAATAACAGCACCTGCTGCAGATCCCATTGTGTAAGCAAAACCAGCGGAATAAATACAATTGGATTTAACCGCCAGTCAAGTTTCTGCACAATATTTTTCAAGCCTCTCATTTCCCTGGAAGCAGCGGTATTATTTTGTTTAAATGCTGTTTGCAGTTTGATTAAATAAGGACAAGTAAAAGAGGTTTCTTCAATCAATTTTATTGCATCAGCCAATGAGTCCAGTTCTTCGGTTATCCTTGAAACCTTTGCATGAACCGCCGTAATCTTTTTTGCAATAGACCATGCAAGTAATCCAGACACAACAAGTGCAATATTCCTGACCTGGTCTGGTACTAAATCAACGATATTCAGTATGACAATCGCTATCATCACAATTGGAACAACAATGCTAGTTACCTGCCAAAGTCTTTTGCCAAGAAATAGATTGCCTTCCTTTAGCCATTCACTTAAGCGGTTGAATGTATCCCTGGTAATTTTTTGTTCCTTGCCAAATGCCTGTAAAGATTGACGAAAAGAATACTTGCTGCTTAGTTCTTTGTTGGCCTCCTGTCTTTTATAAATCGTTTCTTTAGATCCAGGGTTCAATAACCAGCCAGCAATACATTCGCCTCCCATATCAGAGGTAGTGCGGTTGATGTATTGATAGAGCGATGCCTTACCAAAGATGTCCAGGTCATTTGCATAATAGTGTTCATGCGGATTGTATACTGCACCATCTTCAAAATGATAGTAATTACCATTAAGGTATTGCAGTTCATTCCTGTTGATCTCTATTGACAGTCTTTGATGATTTATAGCTTTGTTATTGTCAATGTCCAGGAATACAATTTTTACAAAAGCAACCAGTAGCAATACAGCTGCAATGATGAAGAACAGGCTTTGAATAACAGAAAAATAAATGCTGCCGGCAAGTAAAATCATAGCTAGCAATCTTATCCAGCCTAATACCGATTTTTTTGATATTAGTTTAGACAAATCTTCTTCCAGTTGAACAATTCTTTTGTTATAAAAATCTACAGGCTGCATGTGAACTTGTTAAAAATAATTTCCGGCAAAGCTAACCGCTCCAATTGAATAGTTAAGCCAAAATTCTTTTTGTACATTTGCAGCCTACATCAGAAATCGCAAAATCATACATCAGCGATTTCTTCCCGGGGGCTGACCGGTTTTGACAGCATAGTTCTTTGCAGGTATAAGCATGTAATGCGTTGCGTAATTAGCATTTCAATCTGAATACGAAAACTTCAAATGGCAATACACAGTATGCCATGGCTGCTTAATCGATAGATTAACATCCATTAGGGCCGCCGCACAGGTTAGTCTGTTACCACGTGCCGCCGCCGACTCAAAAAGAAAACAGAACGCTGCAGTGGAATGAAGTGACCACTGCCTAAGACTATTCTTCTAAGTGCATAGTTGGTTGGCCAGGTTCCTGCTATGTGCCGACAAATAATAACTGGATAAACATGTAGAAGGCTTGTGGCGAATATGTTTGGACCAGGGTTCGAATCCCTGCAGCTCCACAGTAGTTGTAAAATTAAAAGGCCCGTGATGTTGAGTTTACGGGCTTTTTAATGTGGTGTAAATCTTTTGTTGGTTCGTTTCAGCTCTTTATCCCACTACCATATTCAATAACAATACTCCAATCAATCCCACAATTGAAATCGTTGTTTCCATAACGGTCCATGATAAAAAAGTTTGCTTTAAACTTAGGTTGAAAAATTCTTTGTACATCCAAAACCCGGAATCATTGATATGTGAACCGAATACGCTGCCGCTGCCTACTGCCAGTACCATCAGCTCAGGTGATACAGTATGTTGTGTCAGTAGGGGAGCTACCACACCTGCGGCAGTGATGCCTGCTACGGTGGCAGAGCCGATCATTACTCTGAGCAATGCAGTCACAACCCAGGCAAACAATAAGGGCGGCATGTTCCATTTGCTGCTGAAAGAAGAAATATAATTTCCGGTGCCACTGTCTGTGAGTACCTGTTTAAAAACGCCGCCTGCAGTAATGATGAGCAATATCATCGCAATACCACTGATGGCAGTATTGAGCCACTGCATTTGTGTTTCCATCTTTACCTGCTTCATCACACCAAACACTACAAATGCTGCCAACACCGAGATGAACAATGCAATAGTGGTGTTACCAGTAAACAGGAATAATTTTTTTATCAATCCATCAGCTAAGAAATTTTCCGATAATACAGATAAGGTGATTAATATAACGGGCAACAAGGCAATTAAGAAACTGGGTAAAGCACCAGGCAATTCTTTTACTACAGGCTGTGAAGCAAACAATGGATGCTCTGCAGGATAAATATTTTTTAACTGGCGTCCAAGCATCGGCCCTGCTATGATTACAGCAGGTACTGCAATACAAACACCATACACCAGTGTTTTGCCAACATCAGCTTTAAACGCATTCACTAAAACCACAGGACCCGGATGCGGTGGCAAAAAACAGTGCGTAGTACTAAGTGAAGCAGCCATTGGTATGGCGATGTATAAAAGTGATAAACCTGTTTTTCTTGCCAGCATAAAAACAAGCGGCACCAATATCACGAAGCCTGCATTGTAATAAAGCGGTATGCCAATTAAAAAACCAGTTAGCAATACAGCCCACTGGATATTTTTTTCACCAAAACTTTTGATCAATGTAACAGCAATCTTTTCTGCGGCGCCGCTTTCTTCTAAAATTTTTCCCAGTACTG
>CAZDHQ010000751.1:0-2726 GCA_964505135.1 uncultured Ferruginibacter sp. | reverse complement strand
GAGCCAAAGCTGGATGGATTGATGAGCGGCACGGTAAGAATCAACGATCCGTTTGGCCGAACAGCCGTGGAAGCAGATACCAAAATCAGAGGATTCAGGTCTGGTGCAGATTCGGTGGGTGAAGTAAACCTGATCGGCAATTACGATGTAAAAAGCGGCATGCTTACCTTCAAGGCAAAAGCAGATCAAAACAAAGACAACCTGCTGGACGTAGACGGTATTATCAATACAAAAGACAGTACAGGCACAGGAACAAGGATTGCCATTAAATCAGAAAGATTGAACCTTTCCTTTTTAAATGAGTACCTCAGTGATATTTTTTCAGATATAAAAGGCTATGCCAATACCAGCGACCTGGCCATTGTAAGCAATGGGAAAAACCTGCAGATAACCGGTTCGGCCAATATAGATTCAGCATCACTCATTGTAAACTTTACGCAGTGCAGGTATAAGTTTGCGAACGAAAGTATTTTATTTAATCCTGATGAAATTGATTTTGGAAGTGTGATATTAAAAGATACACTCAACAATACGGCAACCCTCACGGGCAAAATATACCATCGCTTTTTTAATGATGTAGAGTTTGAAGACATTAAAATCAGCACCAATAAAATGCTGCTGCTAAACACCACTAAAAAAGACAATAGCCAGTTTTATGGAAAAGTAATTGGGAGGGCAAATGTAGAAATATCAGGAACACAGGACAATGTATTGATGAGTATCAGTGGAGAACCATCCAGAACAGACAGCAGCCATATTTATATTGTAAGTGCCAATAGTATTGAAAGCAATACGATTGATTATATAGATTTTATCCAGTTCGGTAACAGGATTGAAGAAACCTTTAAAAGCAGATCCGCCGCCAACGTGGTGGTAGATATGGAATTAACGGCCAACACCAACTGTAAAATTGATGTGATACTGGACGAAACTACTGGTGATGTGATAAAAGGTGAAGGCAGTGGGCTTTTAAAAATACGTGTAGGAAACAGGGAACCGCTAACCATCAATGGACGCTACGAAATTGCCAAAGGTGAATACCGGTTCAATTTCCAAACTTTTTTACAGAAGTATTTTACCGTAAGTGGTGGAACCCTGGAGTGGAGTGGCGATCCATACAAAGCCAACATCAATATACAGGCAGAATACGTAGCTGAAAATGTAAATTTCTCCAGTCTTAGTAATAACTCTGGCAGTGTTTTATCGTCTAATTCTTTTCAGCAAAAGTCTAATGTAATAGTAATTGCAAAACTTACTGAAACGTTATTGAAGCCGGCCATCGATTTTGAATTTAAACTTCCTGCCGGTACTCCCATTACAGATTTTTTAATATTGAAAAGACTGGAACAGTTTAAGCAGGATAAAAACGAGATGAATAAACAGGTAACCTCGTTGCTTCTTTTTAACTCCTTTATAAACAATAATCAAAATTTCATCAATGCGGGTGCTGGTTATAATGTAATATCCGGCACCATTGGAGGTGTGGTATCCAACGCCGTTTCAGGCTTCTTTAATAACTTTTTACAACGTTATGTAAAAAATCTTGCTTTCAATTTTGACCTTAATTCTTATATAGATAATGCCGGAACTACTTTACAAAATAACGTGGCAAGACTGCAGGCTGCAGCAAGAAGTAATTTTGTTTACACCGCAATGAACGGGCGACTTATTGTTTCATTGGGTGTAAATCTTGATTATAACAATCCGTACGTAAATGCTGCAAGAACAAACAATGTATTGGTAACTCCGGATATTACAGCGGAATGGATTTTAACTAAAGATGGGCGTGTTCGTATTGTTGGCTTTAACCGAACCAATTACGATTTAATTGGTCAACGTAACAGAACGGGTGTAAGTCTTTCTTACCGTAAAGAAATGGATCACCTGTCGCAGATTTTCAAAAGCAGGAAAAGGCTGCGTCTTGAAGCCGAGCAGGGAAAAACCACTGATGAGCCAGAACCTGAACCTTAACTTAATGTTCGTTAAGAATATTATGCCCCATCTTGTCCCTCTTGGTAGTTAAATATTTTTGGTTGTGTTCGTTTGGTTTGATCTCAATAGGAATAGTGTCCACCACTTCCAGGCCATAACCGAGTAACCCGGCACGTTTGCGTGGGTTATTACTCATCAGCTTCATTTTGGTAATGCCCAAATGCCTTAAAATCTGGGCACCCACACCATAATCCCGTTCATCCATACCAAAGCCTAATTTCAAATTGGCTTCCACAGTATCATAACCCTGTTCCTGCAGTTTATAAGCTTTTAACTTGTTGAGCAATCCAATTCCACGGCCTTCCTGGTTCATATATAATAACAAGCCTTTGCCTTCAGCTTCTATCATTTGCAGCGCCTTATGTAACTGGTCACCGCAATCGCAGCGGAGAGACCCCAGGATATCCCCTGTCATACAACTGCTATGTACCCTCACCATCACCGGTTCATCTTTTGCCCACTCGCCCTTCTTAATGGCCAAATGGATATCCCCTGTATTTAATTGTTTAAAAGCAATCAACTCAAACATTCCATATTTGGTAGGCATCTGCACCCTTTCTTCTTCCTGTATCAGCGATTCCTTATGCAGCCTGTATTCAATCAGGTCTTTTATGCTGATGAGCTTCAGGTCGAATTTCTTTGCAATTTCCAGCAACTGTGGTACCCTTGCCATGCTGCCATCTTCATTCATAATCTCCACCAGCACACCAGCTTCTTTAAAACCAGCCAGCCTT
>CAZDHQ010000750.1:0-2730 GCA_964505135.1 uncultured Ferruginibacter sp. | reverse complement strand
ATCAGCAAAAAATTCCTTTTGATGCTTCATTCAATTTGAAAACAACAGATAGCTTATATTGCTCGGAAATGATCTGGCTTGCATTAAATGAAGCAACAAAGGGACGATTGATTATTCCTTCATCACACATAGATAACTTCAAACCAAAAATCATGGGTTATAAATACAACACATTATTTTTTAAACGCTTTGATTTTATTGGAATTGATGATCTTTACCTGAACTCATTTTGCAGGGAAATAATTAGAGTGAATTATAACTAATGGAAAATATTGTATTGTATACAGATGGTTCATCAAGAGGAAATCCAGGACCGGGCGGCTATGGTGCTATTTTAATGTATGGGCCACATCGCAAAGAATTATCTCAGGGCTATAGGCTTACTACCAATAATCGCATGGAGCTATTGGCGGTTATTGAAGGTTTGAAAGCACTAAAAAAAAATCACCTGCCCATTACTATTTATTCAGACAGTCAGTATGTGGTGAATGCGGTACAAAAAGGCTGGCTCAACACCTGGATAAAAACAAATTTTAAAGGCGGCAAAAAAAATGCTGACCTGTGGAAGGAATATTATCAACTGGCAAAAAGTTTTACCATCAATTTTGTTTGGGTAAGAGGCCATGCAGATAACCCCTACAATAACCGCTGCGATGAACTGGCTACTGCTGCAGCAGATAGTAAGAACTGGCTGGTGGATGCTGGCTATGAAAATGGTCAATAAAAAACCACCTCAAATGAGGTGGCCGTTTAAGTCAGATTTGGTAAGAAGTTTAGGCTGCTATAGCGCTTTTGGCAAAGTACCTGTTCATCAAGTGATATCCGCCAAAGAATATGCCGCTGAATAAAACGGTTGAATACAAACTTGCTTTTAAAAAAGGCAGGCCTGCTGCAAAGCAAGCATATAGGCCATTCAACGTTTTTGGATAAGGCTGGCTGTTGATGTCTAAGCCACCACCAATCCACACGATAAAATTAGAAGCGAAAAAATAAACAATCACACCGGCAATAGAACCCAATAAGATATTTGACACCTTATTTTTATTGATAGCAAAACCAATAACTGTAAGTGCAACAAAAAGTAGATAGTTGCTCACCTGCCCTTCATAAAAACCCGGGATAGAGGAAACATTTAACCTATAAAGGGTTTCGTATAAAATATCAGACACCAGCATGGAAGCCAACGGCATTAAAAAAGAAAACTTTTTATTGGCAACTATACTGCCGCTAAACAATGCCATCGCAATCTGTGGAGCAAAACCCCAGGGCCTGTTGGGCATTACCCTGTACAAAGAAGCCATCAGCACCAGCAAAACAAAACTCCACGCAATTGATTTGTCTATCTTCATTTTTTTAAATTTATGTCACAAAAATAGGCAATTACATTTTCGTTCCAATTTTTAACCGCAATTTCCATTCACAGTTAATCCCCAATCAAAATCATGGCCAAACATCTTAATACCGGGAAAAAAGGGGAAGAATTAGCAAACGCTTACCTAGTAAGCAAAGGTTATGATATAATCGAAATCAACTGGAGGTACTCACATTGGGAGCTTGACATTATTGCAACTAAAAAAAATGTACTCCATTTTATAGAAGTCAAAACAAGGCGCAGCTTCAGTTTTGGCTTTCCGGAAGATAAGGTAACCAATAAAAAAATTCGCTATCTAAGAAGTGCTGCAGAGCAATACCTGTACCTGCACCCGGAGTGGAAACGCATCCAGTTTGATGTATTATCCATTACCATCTTTCCTGATGAGTCAATTGATTATTTTTTAATTGAAGACGTGTCCACTTAGTCAACCCATCATCTGCTGCATCTTCTCTACCATTTTATAAGTAGCAGGGCAGTACTCAATGTTTTGCTTATGCACATGAATGTAATCTGTTGGATTTTTTTTGGTGAAATGCGGAAAGCCGGCACAGTCAGCGGGCCTTATTGGATAGATAGAACATTTATTGTCCGTGAGATTTAAGAATTGGCAAGGCTGTTTTTTATTCTGCCAGTCTCCAGCCTTCTTATCAAACTCCAGCCATTTTTCTTTGAAAGCATCTACCGTCATATTAAAATGGCCGGCAATTCTTTTTAAGTCAGCAGGCGTAAAAGTTGGTGTCATTTTTTTGCAGCAGTTGCCACAGGTGAGGCATTCTGTTTCCGCCCAAACTTCTTTATCCAGCTCCAGCATTTTTTTGTACAAATGCTTTGGGGGATTTTTTTCAACCTTAGTTAAAAATGCCCTGAATTTTCTTTTGTTCAGTTCTACCAGCTTTTTAAACGAGCGGATGTTTATTTGCATAATCAGTTAAATGGTGATGGCGAATTTATGGATAAATGAAATACCCATTCACCGCAGCTTTAAATATTTTCCATCAAAGCTTTCATTCATTAAATTGCTTCGCAATGTGGGAACCATATAAGAAAGGATTTAAGGCATACCTCCAACTTGAAAAATCATTAAGTGAAAATTCAGTTGAAGCTTACCTGCGTGACATTGATAAACTTACTTCTTATCTTGAGCAAAACAGTGACAGCAGGGCACCATCTTCTATTACATTAAAAGACCTGGAAGCCTTTGTGCAATGGATCAGCCAGCTTGGTATGATGCCTGGCTCACAGGCAAGAATCATTTCAGGATTAAAAAGCTTTTTCAAATACTGTTTAACAGAACAGATCACCAACACCAATCCAACAGAACTACTGGAAGCGCCCAAACTTAAAAGAGCATTACC
>CAZDHQ010000749.1:0-2732 GCA_964505135.1 uncultured Ferruginibacter sp. | reverse complement strand
AAAAGTTATAACACTGGAAATGATACACTGAAGAAGTGGCTTCCTGTAGAAGATGAGCTTGATAAATTGCTTGCATTGGATTTTGCAAAGAAAGAACATATCGGTTTTCCAGTGAGAGTAGCTTATCAGAGTGCTATTAAACTAAAACAAGCGGCCAAAGAAATAGAAGTATATCCTTACACATTTGAGGATTCCCTGGTACTTACTAATAAAAGTGTTTTTGAAGGACTCACAAGTGGAACAGGACTACTGAAAAAAATGATTATTGCAGCAAAGGAAGCCGATGTGAAAAAATCAGCGAAGGAAATGTATGATGCTATTACAGATAAGGGCGCAAAAAAGGCAGAGTTTGCTTTAGAGTTATTTTATTTTAATGAGCCTAACACCCTTGTTACTCCTGCATACATTAAAGAAGGGTTAGATTGGCTTGAAGAAAAATTGAAGCCAAAGAAAAAAGATGTGAAGCTCGTTGGCCCAAAAATCAAAAAATGAGTATATCAGTAAAGCAAAATACAATAGATGATAGTGTGGATGAGGAAATCTATGCCTGTCTTAATCCAGACAGTCCTAAAAGTTTTTTCCTTTTTGCAGGGGCAGGTTCAGGTAAAACTCGTTCTCTTGTAAATGTTTTACAACGTTTCAAAAATGACTATGGAAAACGTTTTCGGCTTCAGCGAAAAAGGATAGCCATTATCACATACACTAATGCTGCAAGTGATGAAATAATTCGGCGGCTTGAGTTTGATTCCATATTTTCTGTAAGTACCATACACAGCTTTGCATGGGAGGCGATTAAGCATTATACCTCTGACATCAGGGAATGGTTAAGAAAAAGTTTGTCTGTAGAGATTACTGGTCTAAATGCTGAACAAAGTAAAAGTAGAGACTTGGGTAATAAAACTTCTGTAGAAAGAGCAGCCAAAATTAAATCTAAATCTAAGCGACTTGATTCACTTGATTCAATTGTGAAATTTACTTATAATCCTAATGGCGATAACATTACAAGGGATTCACTAAACCATACAGAAGTAATAAGCATTGCTGCATATTTCATTACTAATCTTCCATTGATGCAGGATATTGTGATAAGCCGTTTCCCAGTTATCCTGATTGATGAAAGTCAGGACACCAAAAGAGAGCTAATTGATGCATTTTTTCACCTTCAGCAGCAAAAGAAAGAATCGTTTTCATTGGGATTATTTGGGGATACTATGCAGCGAATTTACATGGATGGAAAAGAGAACTTGGGACGAAACCTTCCTCAAGAATGGATAACACCTGCCAAGAAAATGAACCATCGTTCCGGTAAAAGAATTATACAGTTAATTAACCACATAAGAAAAGAAATTGACGGCCAGGAGCAGCAGCCCAGGACTGATAAAGAAGATGGTTTTGTAAGATTATTTATTGTGCCACGAACTATTAATAAGCAGCAAGCAGAGTTAAAGATATCCGAACGAATGATGGCTATTACAAATGATTCACTTTGGCACGAAGAAGAAGATAAAGATGTGAAGACTCTTATATTGGAACATCACATGGCGGCAAGGCGTATGGGCTTTTTTGATTTTTTTGCACCTTTGTATGAGCAGGACAAGCTTCGTACAGGAGTACTTGATGGCTCTTTACCTGCTCTTAGATTATTTACTAAAATTATTCTGCCTTTAATAGAAGCGCATATAACAGAAGACCAGTTTGAGGTAACACGGATTGTAAAAGCTAATGCGGAAATATTAACGAAGGAACAATTGATACAAAGCAAAGAGCAACTTGAAAATGTAAAGAAAGCAAAAAAAATGCTGGAAAGCCTTTTACAGCTATGGGATAATGGCAAAGACCCGTTGCTAAAGAATGTTTTACAAAATGTATTTGATTCTAAGTTATTTTCAATACCAGAACCTTTGTTGCCAGTAGTTGCAGGTGCTTCATTTAACAATGATGATACCGATACGTTAGGACAGAACAGTGATGAGATAACGGCTGCATTGCGGCAGGCATTAGAAGTGCCATTTTCGCAGCTAAAAAAGTATAGCGAATATCTTTCTGAAAAATCAAAATTCGGCACACACCAGGGTGTGAAGGGTCTGGAGTATGAAAGAGTGATGGTAATTATTGACGATGAAGAAGCAAAAGGTTTTTTATTCAGCTATGATAAGTTGTTTGGGGCTAAAGGACTTACAGACGGAGACAGAAAGAACATAAGTGAAGGCAAGGAAACAGGTATAGACAGGACCAAAAGGCTTTTCTATGTAGCTTGTAGTAGGGCCAAAAGCAGCTTGGCAATAGTTGCATATTCAGATAACCCTGCTGCAATTAAGCAAAATGCAATTAATTATGGCTGGTTTGAACAAAATGAAATAGAACTAGTTTAGCTTACCTATTTAATTAAATTACAGGATTTGTTTGCTACCATTCTAACCAACCGTTGAAAGGATTGCGACGCAACGAAGATGCTATGAGATACTAATGCTGGTACCAATAAATCATTCCAACAACTTCCCCAATTCATCCGTATCAGGCAATATCCCTTTCATTTGCACCGGTGTTTGTTTAGAGGTTTTATATGTAGCCACGCCCATTGCTTTGTCAAAGCTTTTAATGGCAAACTCAACAACTGTATTGTTTTTCTCTTTGCATAGCACAATACCAATGCTGCTGTTTTCCTGCTGCAGTTTTATTTTTTCATCCAGCACATTCAGATAAAAATTAAGCTGCCCGGCATCAGCAGGTTT
>CAZDHQ010000748.1:0-2732 GCA_964505135.1 uncultured Ferruginibacter sp. | reverse complement strand
ACTCATTTACCATAAAAGACCTCGAAAACCTTTCTGGTATAAAGGCTCATACCATTCGTATTTGGGAACAGCGGTACCAATTTTTAAAACCAAACCGTACAGATACCAATATACGTTTATATAACGTAGAAGAGTTAAAGAAGGTGCTCAACATTGCATTGCTAAATAAATATGGGTATAAAATATCCCATATTGATAAGATGAATGAGCAGGAACTCAACGAAAAGATCCTGTCACTTACGCAGATACAGGCGCAATTAGAAAGGATAATCAATGATCTGATTAAGTGCATGGTTGATCTTGACATTGAAAAATTTGAGGAGATACTGGATAAGTACATCATGGCAAGAGGAATTGAAAGAACCATTACCCAGATCATTTTTCCATTCCTCGAAAAGATTGGTGTGCTGTGGCTTACTAACCATATTAATCCTGCGCAGGAGCATCTTGTTACCAACATAGTAAGGCAAAAATTAATAGTTGGCATTGAGGGTGCCGGAAGTTCTTTAAAAGTGAACAAGTCAATTCTGCTGTTTCTGCCAGAAGGGGAGTATCATGAAGTTGGCTTGCTATTTGTTTACTACCTTTTAAAAAGCAGGGGTGTAAACGTAATCTATCTTGGTGCTAACGTTCCATTAAAAGATGTTGAATACGTAGTAAATCTTAAAAAGCCTCATTATTTATTCACTCATCTCACTTCTATTGGCAATAATTTCAACTTTGACAAATTTATTACCAATATCACCAAGCGCTTTACCAGCACGCCAATTTTAGTTTCTGGGCAACTTACCAATACCTATGCTAAAAAACTGCCTGCACAGATTAATTTTAAAAGATCATTGCAGGAAGTAATGGAGTTTATTGCAGCGTTATAAAACAATTATCCTTTTTGAACACCGCCGGTTTTTATAGTTAATGATGCTGCCGGGTTGCTTTGTTTAATTTTAACAAAAAATAATTAAACAATTAATTAGGAAAAACTAACAGCATTGTTTAACTTTACTCTTCAATAGTTAAACATTTATCTTATGTCTACAATCGAATTTAACCAGTTACTCCTAACAAATTCGGAGTTTCTTAAGCCCTTTGCAGCTACGCTAACAAGGGATAATGAAGTGGCAAAAGACCTGTTACAGGAAACCATGTACAGGGCACTGGCAAATAAAGACAAGTATAATGTTGGTACCAACATAAAGGCATGGTTGTATACTATTATGCGGAATATTTTTATTAATAATTATCGCCGCAAAGCAAAGCAGAATACCATTTTTGATAATACTTCAAATGATTTTCTGTTGAACTATAACCAGGCTACGATAAGTAACGACGCAGAGGGGGTGTTAAAGATGAAAGACATACAGGCTGCTATCCATAACTTACCGCATATTTTCAGGAATCCCTTTATGCTTTACTTTGAAGGTTATAAATACCATGAGATTGCTGAAATGCTGCATGAGCCACTTGGTACCATCAAAAGTCGCATACACTTTGCAAGAAAATTATTGAAGGAACAGCTGACTCGTTTTTAATCATAACTTATTTTTTTCGAATACCTTATTCTTAATTCCAATACCAAACCCAACTGGCTAAAAAAGTAATCATAATTGGCAGCGGATTTTCCGGTCTATCATCGGCATGTTTTATGGCTAAGCATGGTTGGGATGTGACGATTCTTGAAAAACATCCTGCACCCGGTGGAAGGGCAAGGCAGCTAAAAGAGGCTGGCTTTACATTTGATATGGGGCCAAGCTGGTATTGGATGCCTGATGTGTTTGAAAAGTTCCTCAACTGTTTTGGTAAAAAAGTTGCTGACTATTATCAACTCACCCGTTTAGATCCGTCCTATCGTATTTACTGGCCCGGCAACGATAGCATGGACGTACCCGCAGATTATGGGCAATTGAAAGCGCTGTTTGAGCAATACGAACCAGGAAGTTCTGTGGCTTTGGATAAGTTTATTAGAGAAGCATCCTACAAATATCAGGTCGGCATTAATAAGTTGGTATATAAACCAGGTCGTTCTCTTTCAGAGTTTGCTGATCTTGATTTAATAAAGGGGCTTTTTAAACTGGATGTATTTACCTCCGTTCAAAAACATGTACACGGCCTTTTTAAAAATTCACAGTTAAGACAGTTATTAGAATTCCCTGTGCTTTTTTTAGGTGCGCTGGCGCAGGATACGCCTGCTTTATACAGCCTGATGAATTATGCCGATATTAAACTAGGCACCTGGTATCCACAAGGTGGTATGTACTGTATTGTAGATGCCATTTATAACCTGGCTAAAGAACTGGGCGTGCAGTTTTATTTTGATTGCGATGTAAAAAAGATAGATGTAGAGAGTGGAACTGCTAAAGCAATATCAGCATTACATAAAGCCGAATTAATAACAATAAGTGCAGACGTAGTAATTGGAAGTGCCGATTATCATTTCATAGAATCAAACCTGCTGCAGGAAAATTACAGGAGTTATACGGAGACTTACTGGAACAAGCGTGCTATGGCTCCAAGTTGCTTACTCTATTATGTGGGCATTAATAAAAAACTCTCAAATATTTTACACCATTCCCTGTTTTTTGATACAGACTTTGATGTACATGGTAGAGAGATTTACAGTAATCCACAATGGCCTACTGAACCTTTGTTTTATGTGAGTGCGCCTTCTGTTTCTGATGATACCGTGGCGCCTGCCGGCCATGAAAATCTTTTCTTTTTGATACCTATTGCTGCTG
>CAZDHQ010000747.1:0-2737 GCA_964505135.1 uncultured Ferruginibacter sp. | reverse complement strand
ATCTTACAAAGCGAAAACAAATTTTGACTTTAATACTGCCGATTCTTTATTTATTATTTATGAAGCACCTGCTGAATCGCCATTCACCAGTGTGGTTATAATATGGTCCGGTAAAGATACTATTTCGTACAGGCAAGCATTTGAATCAATCAGTCCTTTTAAATCAAGGAGAGTAATCTTTTATGAACCATATAACCAGGTTATGGAAAATCCAAAGGGTTTTAAAATAATCACGGAAAGAGATTCATTGATAACACTTGTTTCAAAAAGAGATTTCATAACTATAAATCATCTTGGAGATAATCAACATATTGACGACGGTAGTTATGTATCTATCTATGTTGCCTATCAACATGAAGGGAAATACACGTTTGAATTCTGTTCTCCAAAACAATTTTTCATTCCTGATTCTTACAGAAAAGAATAAACAGTATCTTGGTTTTTCAATCTCTAGTATAAGTATATCTTTCAAAACACTTATCTCATGAAAAAAAACGCATTGCTCTCTGCCATTTTATTTTGTTGCATCAGCAGCTTCGCTCAAAAATTTCAACCCAACTGGGCCTCGTTAAACACCCGTAAAATGCCAGAGTGGTTTCAGCAGGATAAGTTTGGCATCTTTATACACTGGGGTGTATATGCTGTGCCTGCCTATGCACCAGTGATACCCAATAGTGGAGAGAGTTATTCAGAATGGTACTGGATGCACCTGCATGAAAAGAAAGAAGCAACTACGGCTTTTCATAACAAAAACTATGGCGCCGATTTTCAATACCCGGAGTTTGAAAAACAGTTTAAGGCAGAGTTGTACAATCCTGATCAGTGGGCAGATGTGTTTAAAAAATCAGGTGCCAAATATGTGGTGCTTACGTCCAAACACCATGAAGGTTATTGCTTGTGGAACAGTGCAGAAGCTGACCGTGACTGGGGAAAACCATGGAATGCAGTAACGGGAACGCCTAAACGGGATTTGCTCGGCGATTTAACTACATCCGTAAGAGCAGCCGGTTTAAAAATGGGTTACTATTATTCTTTGTATGAATGGTTTAATCCGCTGTGGCTTTCTGATAAAAAGAAATATGTAAACGAACACATGATACCACAGTTTAAAGACCTGGTGACAAAATACAAGCCCTCCGTTATTTTTTCTGATGGAGAATGGGATCTGCCTGATACTGCCTGGAGAAGTGAAGAACTGCTGGCATGGTTATTCAATGAATCACCTGTGGCAAAAGAAGTGGTGGTGGACGACAGGTGGGGCAGCAATACAAGAGGTAAGAATACTGGCGCCACTTATTCCACTTCAGAGTACGGCAGCGGTATGGATGCCAGTGTGATTTGGGAAGAGAGCCAGGGCATTGGTCACTCTTATGGTTATAATAGAAATGAAAAACTGGAAGATTATAAAACAAGTCATGATTTGATATTGATGCTCATAGACATTGTTTCCCGTGGTGGAAATTTATTATTAGATATCGGCCCCACAGCCGATGGCCGCATACCAGTAATTATGCAGCAGCGCCTGAATGATATGGGCGCATGGTTGGCTATTAATGGGGAAGCTATTTATGGAACCAAAGCGTACAAGCAACCCTATGAGTGGAGCGATGGAAAAAAGCCAGAGAAAAAAGACCAGGCCTTTATGGCTGGCTATAGCATTGCTGAAATGGTAAAACCAAAAGCAGGTTATGCCAATGTGGAAGCATTTTATACTACCAAAGGAAAAGACTTGTATTGCATTGTGCCAACATACAGACCCATCGTAAAGCTGCGTAATTTTAAAGCTGCTGCAGGTGCAAGCGCTTCATTATTGGGTAGTGATAAACAAGTAAAGATTACTCAAAAAGGTAATGACTGCACCATTGATTTATCTGGATTGAAACCCCGTGAAGTAGCTGCGGAAATGTTTGTGATAAAGTTGAAGGGAGCGTTATAAGTGTGCACTATTTGTTTCACACAACGGCCGCTAAGAAAAACAACGAATACAACGTAGATAAGCCATCTTTGTACCGTTGTATTCGTTGTCTCTTTGTGTGAAACCTGCTTAAAACTTAAAATCCGTATCAAACACAAATCGCTCAGCTTTCGGCAGCGGCTTTCTTGGAATCATTTCATCTCTCATCGCAGTATTATAAACAAATGCTGCTACAATCACTGCGGCCTGTTGCAAGTCTTCAATTGAAAGATGGTCATAGTTGTCCATATTGCTATGATGTGTACGTGTTTCGTATTCCAGGGGATCTTGTATAAACTGGAAGCCGGGAATACCTACTGCATCAAATGATTGGTGATCCGTGGAACCTGTATTGCTGTTGGTAACCCCGGTTGCATCCATGTCTGCAAATGGTGCCAGCCATGCTTTAAAAATATCATGCACGGCTGTATTGTTTTGTGTGTAGATGCCCCTTATTTTACCTGAGCCATTATCTACATTGTAATAGGCAGAAATCAATTTTTGTTCGGGCTTCAATTCCATGTCTTTTGGATCGCCAAAATGTTTTTTCACATAACCGAAAGAACCATAGAGTCCCTGCTCTTCACCACCCCACAACGCAATGCGGATGGTTCTTCTTGGCTGCACGCCCAGTGCTTTTAAGATCCGCATGGCTTCCATCATCACAGTACAGCCTGCTGCATTATCTGTAGCACCTGTGCCGCTATGCCATGAATCCAAATGGCCGCCCAGCATTACTACCTGCTCTTTTAATTGTGGATCAGTACCTGGTATTTCACCCAC
>CAZDHQ010000746.1:0-2738 GCA_964505135.1 uncultured Ferruginibacter sp. | reverse complement strand
TACATTGTCCTTCATGTGTTTTACTCCAAATTAATTTAATAAGTAAATCATTAACATAAACAGTAGGTTCATTCGATTTGACTTTCATGTGTCTCCTTTCAAGTTAATTAAATATTTGGTTGTTCAGCATCTCGCTCCTTTTGACGAGGCTGGATTGAAAATTAAAAAATTTAAAAGAGCAGCTGATGTGCCGCCATGAGTAACAGGGTGGTTTATTTTTCTTCAGTATTCCTTGCACCCTCCTCCAGTCAGTTTGATAAATCCTGCTCAAAAACCCCGCAGCATCGATTTGAAATTCTTATTTATGATTAATTACCTCCATTGAGAAAGAATTGAGCTATTTACAATTGCATTTTTCTTAATTTTTTTCCTACAAACCTTAAATTTCATCTTGCAATCTGATATGCCTCTGCAAAATTACCCCTACCATAAATGTGCCTAATGGTTTTATTTTTAAGGCATTGATATCATTTGGATTTCATTTCTGGCAATCTTCGTATAAAATCTATTCCATCTTGATATTCGATAATGGTTCGTTTTCCGTACTTTCTGGCTTTAAGGTCTCCATTTTTTATTGCCAAATACAATTTTGATCTACCCAAAGAAGAATATTTACTAAACTATTGTATTGAAAATGATATTTTGTGGTGTGTTAGATTAGGTTCGTTAGTCATAATTACCTTTCCTTGTATTTTATTGTATTTATGTAGTGACATGCACTACAGTTAAATCGTATACTCAAGGAATGCGATTGTCAAATATGAGCTAGTTGATCGCTTTATATATATTTATATGTTTGTAAACTGACTGTTAGAGAATGAGGGAAGGTATGACTAATAAAAAAGGTGGCAGTAAACTCAATAGATGCGCGCCAATATCTGTGAGATTTGATCCAAAAATAAAGCATGCAGCAGATATGGCTGCCAGATATCAGAGGAGAACGTTGTCGTCTTATATCGAATGGGCGGTTGAATTTGCGCTAACGAATTCAGATACTAAGGATCTATCTGGCCAAGCAATAAACTTATGGGAAGTGGCTGAAAAAACATTTGATGTAGATGATTCGGAAAAATTGATCCGAATGGCTCTGAATGCACCAAATCTTCTTAACTACGATGAAATGCAACTATGGAAAGTTATTGAAACTCACCCTTATTTTTGGCGAAACCATGATGCTTATATGAATAGGATATCTGGATATACAGACAAAGATTTAGATTTGGGTAAGATACGAAAGCAATGGGCAAATATTTTAAAGTATGTTGAAAATGGGCAAGATTGTATTCCGGATAGTGACGATGATAAAAAAACGCTAGAAGAAATTGCCGCGTCAGCCAAGAAAAGATTAAAAAAAACAGCCAAAGAAAGCAAAACAACTTGACTCGGATTTAATTCGTATTGGTAGCTTGATGCTCCTTAGAATGATTGCTGTCATTTGTTTTACAAAAGTTAATAATAGATAAAATGGAGTTTTCTACTCGCTTGGCGCATTCGATTCTTTCCGTTTCGTATTCGGCATGGTTATATACAGCCATTACTCCTTCTAACTTATGATTCAAACACTTTTCTACTATATGCGGCATTACTCCACTGTCATTGGCTAATGTAGCAAATGTTCGTCTGCAATCGTGTGGTGTAAAACGAGTTTCAATTCCTTCTTTAACTAGCATACGTTTTAGCCATGCCTGGATATTTGTGGCTGAGCAAGAGGGCAATGGAAGTAAAGCTTTTGCGGTAGTGGTCAGAAAAACCCAATGGGGTTTTGTTTGCCCAATAGGATGCTTTCCTTTGCTATCATTAATTCTAAACTTATCTCCATCCTGGTAACCCTTCTGGGCTTCAGAAATACGCAAGCCGGTGAGCAAAAGAAATTTAATAACTCGTGAATTATCCTCAGTTTTCTGCCAGCCTGCGAGATTATTTTTCCATGACCACACCATACGAATTTCATCGTGACTTAATATTCGGCTACGCTCGATATTTTTGTAACCTGTAACACGCTTAGTAACCGCAAGCATCGGAGACTCATCAATAAAACCCAATTCCACACCATAACTAAATAGCTGTTTTAAATAGCTTCTTACCCGATCAGCCGATCTAACCCCCCCTTAATTCACTGTAATTCTGAATAAAGCGTACCAACATCGCGCGTGTAATATCTAATACTTTTTTGTTTCCAAATTCTTTGTTGATATGATCAAGATACCCCCATACTTGCTTGGGCACTTTGCTTTGAGATAATACAACCTCATTCCAATACTTATCTCTGAGTTGGGTAAGAATAATTTTAGATATATCTTCTTTCATCATTAAGTTCATTGCCTTGGCTCTGGCATCTTTAAGCGAAAGCAATGGGTGCTTCCCCAATGTAATAATTTGATTTTTTCCTTGCTGTTGTATCCTAACGATATAAGTCTTGCTATTCTTTCTTAAATTGAGGTAAAGACCATTCCCTAACCCAATTCGAGTATCCCTAATCCATTTAAGAGCTTTTATATCTTTTTCATTCATGGTTTATAATTCGATTTAAGGGTTAAATTTGTGTTCTTCTGTGTGTACTGTTCTTGAATGGTTAGCAGTGTACAGTGATAACATTTTTATTTCTAGGATAACAACAAGACAATGATAATTATAGCAATAATGGACAATAATGGACGCAAGTAAAAAAATAAAAGTACTGTTTGTCTGCATGGGCAATATTTGCCGTTCTCCGACCGCCGATGCGGTTTTCCGTCATC